>CAZYCB010000245.1:0-5158 GCA_964645735.1 uncultured bacterium
ACGTCGACTACGGCAGCAGCGCGTGGGGCAATCTGCAGCGCGATGACGTGATCCTCGCGATCGATGGTTTGCCTGTGGCGAACGACTGCACGATCCAACTGTCCGGCCGCGCGCGTACGGATTTCTCGTACGCCATCGAGCGGAAGCAGATCGGCGAGTCGGTTGTCATCTCGATATGGCGCGGCGGTCGCGAGCAGAACGTATCGCTCGTGTTGAAAGATTATCGCACGCTCGTGTCCCAGCCGTCTTATCCACGGCGGTGCCGTTACCGGATCGAGGGCGGCATCGTGTTTCAACCGGTGGACCAGCATCTCGCGGAGTCGCTGGAGGATTACATTCCGCCGGCCGTGTACAAAGCGGTGGCTTTGGAGGAGACCCAGTCACCCGACCGGAGCGAGCTCGTCGTGATCACGTCCGTGTTGCCGCATGCGGTCAACCGGGGCTATGAGGATTGGGTTTGGAACATCGTGGAAAACGTTCAGGGGGTTCCGGTCCGCGACTTCGACCACTTCAACCAACTGCTGGATGAGGCGGACGGTCAGTGGATCAACATCACAGTCGACGACGCTTCTCGGCTCGTCATCGATCGCGACGCGGCGCGCGCCGCGGACGAGGAGCTCCTCGTGAGTTTCGGCATACCGGGAGATCGTTGGCCCATGTCCTCCGAAGGACTTGTCGCCGCCAGGTAGGCCACGGTAGGTGGGAGGCCGGGCAATCGCCCGCTGCCCTGCCTCCCTGAGGCCATTCCAGACAGTCGGTGTCTCAGCCCGCCGATTCTCGGGTTCCTCTCCGAAACTCGGGATGGTTTGGTAGTAAGGATGTTGAGCCGTCTCAATGTCCTTTTTTTCAACAAGATTCAATCGAGCATTGATCGCGGTTTCCCGACCCCGCGGCGCTCTCGGTTAACACAAAAGCTCCCATTTCGCCCATTTAGGGGCTCCCGGAAAAGAGAGAACATTCCGAAGGGCGTTACCCCCGGGGAACCAGTTCTATCTCAGAACTTCTCGCGCGAGAAGAGTCCTCACTCCCTCCGCCTACTTGCCCCACGACGGCCACCCGTCGGCCGCTGAATTGTTCGTGAGCCTCTGCTGTGAGCTGCCGTCCGCACGCATGACGTAGATCTCCTGGTTGCCGTCCCGGTCGCTTGCGAATGCGAGGAACTCCCCATCGGGGGACCAGCATGGATAGTAGTCGTTGGCCGTGTTGTTGGTGAGTTGCGTGACCCCCGTTCCGTCGGTGTTCATCGCGTAGATCTCATAGTCGCCGTCAGCGTCGGAGCTGAACGCGATTTTGTTCCCCTTCGGGGACCACGCCGGGTCCCCTTCATTGCTCGCCCTGTTGGTGATGTTGAGGAGCCCCGATCCGTTGGAGCCGATTGTGTAGATTTCCCCGTTTCCGTTGTCTTCACTTTCGAAGACGAGATGTGAGTCGTCGGGCGACCAGTCCGCATCGTCCTCTCCGCTCGTCAGATTCGACACCCTCACCGGGTTCGAACCGTCGGGGTTCATGATGTAGATCTCCCAGTCGCCGTCGCGGGAGGTGCTGAAGGCGATCAGCGATCCGTCCGTGCTCCAGTTCGGGGCCGCCTCGCCCTGTGAATTGTCAGTCAGCCTGAGAAGGTTTCCGCCGTCGACGTCCATCGTCCAGATCTCGTCGTCGCTGCCTTCCGAGCCCTGGAAAGCAATCCGGGTTCCGTCGGCAGAGATGTCAGGCTCGCCGTCATCTTCAGCGCGAGCGGTGAGCTTCTGAACGTTGCTTCCGTCCGCGTCCATGCTGTAGATATCGGAGTTCCCTCCCCGGTTGGACGAGAAAACGATTGTCCCGGAGTTTTGGTGATCGTTCTTGGGCTCGGATGTGTCGTCCGAGCACCCCGCGATCAATACCGCCACAAGGCACAAGAACGCCGCGAAGAATCGTGTCATGGGTGGTCCTCCTTCGATATGCTCTGGCGAGCGCGCCTGACCGCCACGCTGTAAAGGCGGCCAACACGCAGTAGTAGCGCTACGTTAGCACGCAGGTGGCAGGCAGTAAACGGCATTCCGCCTGTCGAACCCTTGGGAGGGCGACCGCGATGGTTAGCAAATCGTCCAGCCCGGGGACGCATGCGGCGGATCAGAGACATGAACGGCTGGATCTGTAGACCTCTGGAGCCGGGCGGAGGCTCAGGTGGTGGTGGATTGGTATCGTGACGAGTACAACCGGGAACGGCCGCATCGGTCGCTGGGATACCGAACGCCCTTGGAAGCCGCTGCGGACGCCGAAAACAGGGTCCAGAACTAACTCAGAGCTGGATCAAAGAACGGGGTAAGGTCAGTGGTGATCTTGATCGTCGTGCTGTCAGGTTCCTATTTCGTCGTCGTTTCCCTCCGGAGCTCTGCGGAAACGCCGAAAGCAGGTGTTGCTCCGGCGATCGATGAAGCACCCGCCCGGGTATACGGCGTTGTGGAACCTCTGGGGAGAGAGGTGTTCGTGAGTCCACCCGTCGCGCGGCGCATCGTGGAGGTCAGTGTTCGTGAGGGAGACGAAGCGAAACGGGGTCAGTTGCTCTGCGTTCTTGAGCACGACACGGAGGAGAAGACGCTCGCCGTCACCCACGCCGCGGTGGTCGAGGCCAGAAAGAAGCTAGCCCTTTCCGAGGAGACTCTGCGACGCAACAAGAACCTGTACGAACAGGGCCTGCTCCCGCAGAGCGAGTACCGTGACAGCGAGCTGCGTGTAGATTACGAACGGGAGCAGTTGAGGGTCGCAGAGGCGCAAGCGGCCGTCGAGGCTGCGCGACTCGAGGAGCTCTATCTTCGGTCGCCGATCGACGGCGTCGTGTACAAATTCGACGTTCGACTGGGGGAGACCCTCACGCCTACGGACAACTCGAGGATCGTTTTGGGATTACCGGAACGGCAAGTGCGGCTTTTCGTCGAGGTGTTCTGGCAAGGACGAATTTCTGTCAGCGCGCGGTACGAGATCAGGAACGCCGAAGATGGAGAGCGCCTGGGAACGGGGACGGTGGTCTCGATCGCGCCATACGTAGGCCGCCGGGATTTTCGAACCGAGGATAGCCAGGAGCGGTTCGACACGAAATATCAGCAGGTTGTGCTCGAGCTCGACACAGGAGGACTGCCGAAACCGCGCATCGGCCTCGCCGTGATGGCGGAACTTTTACGGTAACCGGCCATCTGGGCGGGCTTCTCAAGTACTACCATCGGGAAGCGGCATAGCCCGACCGAGCTCTCGGACACTACGGGCCCCGAATTTTCCCACAAAAATGTCAAGAAAGCCATTGACGTCGAGCATATGTCTAGTATATAATATGGACATAAGTTGAACGTCCGTTGCAATTGGCCCTGAAACTGAAACGATTTAAGGAGAAAACGCCATGCGTAACTTGAAGTCTTTTGCGCTGTTAGCCGCCATCGCGGTATTCGGCGTCGTGTTCTCGGGCTGCCTGGGGCAGGACAAGAACCCCGCCGCCCCCGACGTCAACAGCACGCTCCAGCCCGTGACGACCCAGACCGGCGACATCGTGGACACCGCGATCAACGCCGGCGTGTTCAATACGCTCGTCGCGGCCATTCAGGCCGCCGAACTGGAAGGCGCTCTCCGCGGCGAGGGCCCGTTCACCGTTTTTGCCCCGACGGATGCCGCCTTCGACAAACTCCCCGAGGGACTGGTGGCGAAGCTTCTGCTCCCGCAGAATAAGGAAAAGCTCCAGCAGCTTCTTCTCTACCACGTTGTCTCGGGTAAGGTGCTCTCGACGGACCTCCGGTGGACGCAGCTCGTGCCCACGCTCGAGGGCCAGAGCCTCTGGATCCGCAAGTTCTTCGGCGCGGTCCTCGTGAACAACGCCCGCGTCACGACCGCGAACGTTCTCGCGACGAACGGCGTGATCCACGTGATCAACGAGGTCCTCATCCCGAAGGGCTTCGCGCTCGAGCCGGATGAACCGACGGCCGACATCGTCGACACCGCCATCAACGCAGGCGCGTTCAACACGCTCGTCGCCGCGGCGCAGGCCGCCGAGCTCGTCGACGCTCTTCGCGGCGATGGGCCGCTCACCGTGTTCGCTCCGACCGACGAGGCGTTCGGAAAGCTCCCGTCGGAGCTCGTCTCCGCGCTTCTCTTGCCGGAGAACAAGACGAAGCTCCAGCAGCTCCTTCTGTATCATGTCGTGAGCGGACAGGTGCTCTCGAAGGACCTCCGCTTCTACCAGCGCGTCGTGACGCTCCAGGGGAGCCAGGTCGCGATCGTGAAGTGGTTCGGCAACGTGTGGGTGAACTTCTCGCGCGTGACGACGGCGGACGTTCTCGCCACGAACGGCGTGATCCACGTGATCAACCGCGTGCTGATCCCGCAGGGCTTCACTCTGCAGATCAACGGCGTGCAGTTCGACAAGGCGGGGCTCGATGCGCTCGTCGAGGCGAACGATCCTCAGGAAGCGCCGCCGACCAAGGCCGAGATGGAATCGATGCAGGGCTCGGACTAGGACCTCTCCGCGGCGCATGTCGCAGCGCTGACGGGCAGACTTCGACGTTCGACAAGGGAGGCGGGCCGCCGGGCGGCCCGCCTCTTCGTTTGTGCGATCGATCTGGGCTGGAAGACACCGGGGGACGCGAACGCCGGTTTCGCTGCAGGAGCGCTTCCCGACGGCGGACCGCCTCCTCGCTCGCCGTCTCGAACGTATGGATTTCAATCCGGCAGGTCATCGAGAACTTTCCGCAGGCTCTTCTTGTAGTCGCGGAAAGCGGCGCGCCCTCGTTTGGTGAGGCTCACCGTCGTGTGCGGTTTCTTTCCCTTGAATTCCTTTTCGATCTCGACATAGCCCGCCTCTTCGAGCTTCGTGAGATGCGTCGAGAGATTCCCCCAGGTAAGCCCCGTCTGCCGCATGAGAAAGACATAGTCCGCGCTTTCCACCACGTAGAGACAGCTCAGCATCATGAGGCGCGCCGGGGCATGGATCACCTGATCGATATCCGCAAGCGGATGCTTTTCCGGGTCCGGTTGGGTGTGACTCATTTCACGCCTCCTCCGAGGCGACTCCCTCTACGGGAACGGGGTTGGCTCGCAGGAGGCGAACGAGGAGAACGAGGCCGACGAGGAGGAATGAGAGCTTGCGCATGGTCGTCATCCCCTATCGCGCCGTGGTGTAGTTGAAGGACGGCGG
>CAZYCB010000246.1:0-3824 GCA_964645735.1 uncultured bacterium
GTGTCCTGCCGATTGCTTCAGTCTCCCGCGGAGTCCCGCGGATGCGTTCGCGATGCTCAAGACTCCCGACGGGCGAAAGAACCTGTCCTTCGTGCTGAGAAAACCGGTGGGTGAGATCCCGTGGAAGCTCTTCGACGAGCAGGTCGAAGCGATTCGGCGCTGGAACGCCTGCGTGGTAACGTTTCTCGATGACGCGTATCCGCCGTATCTGCGGGACATCCCGCAATCGCCGCCGGTTCTCTTTTCACGCGGCGACATCGCCGGCCTCGCTCGAAGGGGAGTGGCCATCGTCGGCAGCCGCCGGGCCTCCGCGCGGGGAGCGGCGTTCACGCGCTCGCTGGCCGGCGATGTCGCCGCGCTCGGGATACCGGTGACGAGCGGCGCCGCCCAGGGGATCGACACAGCGGCTCACCGCGGCGCGCTCGATCGCGGTGGAAGAACCGTCGCCGTGCTGGGCGCGGGTCTCGACGTACCCTACCCTGCCGAGAACGCCGGGCTTCTCGACGAGATCGCGCAAGGGGGATGCGTCGTCTCCGAGCAGCTGATGGGCACTCCGCCGCTGAAATACGTTTTTCCGCAGAGGAATCGTCTGATCAGCGGCTTCTCCCACGTTGTCGTCGTGGTGGAGGCGGGCGAGAAGAGCGGAGCGCTCATCACGGCGCGATGGGCGCTCGAACAGGGCAGAGACGTGGGCGCCGTCCCGGGGTTTCCGGGCGACGCGCGGAGCCGCGGCGGAAACAGGCTCCTGAAGACGGGGGCCTTCGCCGTCGAGAGCGTGGAGGATATCATAGAAGCCGTGCCGCGGCTCGGCGTCGCGACCATGGTTCCGAAAGAGGGCGCGCTGGCGGGGCGCCCGTCGCCTGCGGGCGGTTGTGCGTCGGCGGGTGCGCCGCCGATCCCCGGGCAGAGCGCCCGTGACGCGGCAGGACTCTCCGACGAGACGCGGAGCGTGCTCGACGCGCTCTGCGAGAGCCCGGTCGACACGGACAGCCTCACGCAGCACCTCGGGATGTCCGCGGCGGCGATGCAGCGCTCGCTTCTCGATCTCGAACTCCGCGGGCTTGTCGAAAGGGACCGAGCAGGTCTCTATTATAGAAAGTGGCGTGGCTAGGAAATACCGTGGAAGGCGGTGGATCGCCGATGGCGGAGCGTGAGAGCGTCTCCGGCGCTAGGGACATGACGAGGCCGGCATCGAATGGCGCGCGAGCCGGGAACTCCCTCGGGATCTCGAAGCGCATCCAATACAGAACGGAATGGGTGCTCACTCACGCTCTCATCGGCGTGTGCTCGGTCGTTCCGCTCGCCGTGTTGCGCCGTTTCGGAGCGGGGTTGGGATGGGCCGCGTGGCGGATTCTCCGCGCACGACGGCGTGTCGTTATCGAAAACATCTCCCGGTCGTTCCCCGGTTTCGACGCGAGCGCGGTGGACGCCGTCGCCGTGGAGGCGTGCAGGCAGTACGGAATGGCGCTGGTGGAGTTCGCCGCTTTTCGCAGTCTGTCCCGCCGGAGACTCTTAGGGATGGTCGATGTCGAGGGGCGCGAGAACCTCGATGCGGCGCTCGGCGGCGGCGACGGCGCGATCCTGTTCACGGGGCACTTCGGCAACTGGGAGCTTCTCGGCGCGGTAGTGGCGGCCTGCGGTTACCCTCTGTACGTGACGGACACGAACCACAGCAACGAACTGACGCACGAGATTATCTCGAGCTTGAGGATTCGCCAGGGGATGAAGATCATCGCCCCGAGCGAGCCGTTCACGCGCATCGCGAGCCTGCTGTCCGCGAACAACTTTGTGGCGTATCTGGCGGATCAGGACGCCCGGCGCCACGGGATCTTCGTCGATTTTTTCGGAAGGCCCGCATCGACCGTCCGGGGCCCGGCCCTGTTTTCCGTTCGCAAAGGCTGCCCGATCGTTCCGTTATTCCTCGTTCGCGAGGGGCGCGATCGTCACCGGGCGATTTTCGAGAAACCCCTCCGGCCGGACCCCCGTCTCAAGGGGAGCGAAGCGATACACGAAATCACCCAGCGTTTCACGACGCTCCTCGAAACCTACGTTCGCGAGTACCCGGGGCATTATTTCTGGATGCACCGGCGCTGGAAAACAACGCCGCATAACGCCTCGCTGCAGGCAAACGCGCCCGAGGAGAATGCGCCGCAAGAAAACGCGAGAGGGTGACCGGCCGCGGTCGGACTATTTCGGCTTTTCTTCCTGCCCCGTCACCGTCTGGAATCCGATGGGGGATTTGTTGGGATCGGAGGGAGTGACCGGGATCTTGCCGTGGTCTTTCTCGTACTTGGCGATGTTGGTCTCGAGCGTCGATAGAAGCGCCTTCGCGCTCTGCGGGGTCATGACGATTCGCGAGAACACTTTCGCTTTCTTGACGCCGGGAAGCATGCGGGCGAAATCGATGATGAACTCCGCATTGGAGTGGGTCACGATGACGAAATTCGAGTAGACCCCTTCCCATTCCTTCTCGCCGATTTCGATATTCACGGTGTGTTGCGGTTCCATCGAATTCCTCCTCTTTGCGGCCTTGCGCCGGGCGCTGCGGTCTTTGGCTCCCAGCCGGTTGACGGACTCGCTGTAGCCTACCACAGTCCGACGGGTGACTCAAGAACGGGACGTGGCGTACGGACGCCGCGCGGAGCGTACGCGGAAGCGATGACTGGGTGCCGACTTCGGCGCGAAGCCGGCGGGGAAGAGCCGTTCGCGGGCGCGGCGCGCGACGCGCGAATTCCCCATCCGTGCAAAGGGCTTGACACTTCGCCGTTCGGTGTGCTAACGTTTGCCGCACTTTAGGGTTACGACCGCGTTGCGCATTCCGTAGTGCTTCGCAAGGAACTTCACTCCGAGGGTCCTTAGTTTTTTTTCTCGATAACCCGAGCGATGTTCTCAACCGGCTTGCCCAAGGACCGCGTAGCGGCTTATCTCGACCGCTTCACATCCGCCCGCGTGGCGGTGCTGGGCGACGTCATGCTCGACCGGTACTTCTGGGGCCGCGCGGACAGAATATCTCCGGAGGCGCCGGTCCCCGTCGTTCGCGTGACGGGACGGACATCGCGCCTGGGCGGGGCGGCAAACGTCGCGGCGAATCTCCATTCGCTTGGGGTCGAAGTGACGCTCGCCGCGCTCATCGGTGATGATGCGATGGGTGCGGAGCTGCAGAGCCTTATCTCGGGACACGGCATCGGCAAGGGGCCGCTTCTCGTCGAGAACGGCCGTCAGACGACGGAGAAGGTCCGGATCATCGCGCACAGCCAGCAGGTCGTGCGCGCGGATTTCGAAACCGCGTTTCCCCTTTCGGCGGCGAGCCGGGAGAGGTTCGTCACTGAACTCGTCGACGGAGCCGATCGCTTCGACGCGCTCGTCGTTTCCGATTACGGCAAGGGGGTCGTGCAGGAGGAGTACCTTCAGAAGATCCTCACCGCGTGGCGAAAAAAGGAAAAGCCCGTGCTCGTGGATCCGCACGTGGGGCACTTCAGATGGTACAGGGGAGCGACGATGATCACGCCGAACACGAAGGAGGCGTCGAGCTTCTATGGAGTCGATCTCAACACCGACGAGATATTCGCCAGCGTGGGGTTCAGGATGCGCGAAGAACTCGATCTTCACGCGCTCCTCATCACGCGCGGTGAGGACGGGATGAGCCTCTACTTGCCGGATCGGAAGCGGATCGATATCCCCACCGTGGCGACGTCGGTGTACGACGTCACGGGCGCGGGTGATACCGTGATCGCTCTTCTGGCGGCGGCCCTCGCTTCGGACGTGCCGCTCACCGACGCGGTGGTGATCGCCAATCAGGCAGCCGGCGAAGTGATCTAGGAGCT
>CAZYCB010000247.1:0-7561 GCA_964645735.1 uncultured bacterium
CTCGCGAGCGACTACTCGACGGAAAAGCGCGTGGATGTTCTGGGTGACGACCTCGATCCCCCGACGATTCTGGTCGCCGGTCCCGCTAACGGTGCACTGGATGTTCGTCAAGACACAGAGATCCTTTTCGTGCTCTCTGACGCGCGTTCCGGCGTCGACATCACATCGTTGGAGCTCCGAATCAACGGCGCCGCTCCGTCGGAAGTAACTCATACGGGGGATCCTTCGCGCTACGCCGTGGTATGCAAGCCATCGGGCGAACTCCCCGAACTCTCCGTGATCACGGTGCAGGTGGGTATCTCGGACCTGTCGCCGGCGTCGAATACAGCCAGTGCAAGCTGGAGCTTCACTACGGAGCAGAGCCGACCCTCCGTTCCGCAAGGGTTCACGGCAACGGGAACAGAGACGGGGTGCGCGCGCCTGAGCTGGAGCGCGAATCCCGAGGACGATATCTCGGGCTACAGGATCTATTTCGGGCTGGCGTCGGTCGCAGGCGGCGAGGCATCGGCCTACGATGACTCGCTGTCCGTCGGCCGCCTGACCGGCGAGATCGTGTGCGGGTTGCTCGACGGCACGTACCACTTCGCGCTGCGGGCGAGAAACGCCATGGACCACCTGAGCGGTTTGTCGGAAGAAATGTCCGCGGTGGTGTCGAACAGCCCGACCGAGGGTCCGACGCCCCCGCAGCAGGTGCGGTTGTCGGAAACGACTCCCGGATGCGTTACAGTCCAGTGGCAGGCCAATAGCGAAACGGATGTCGCAGGCTACGTCGTGTATCACCGCGCTCTCGGCGGATCCAGCGAATACCGCGACTCCGTAGACGTGGGACAGAGCACGCGCAAGAGTGTGTGCGGTTTCGAAAAAGGCGCGTACGGTTTCGTCGTCCGGGCCTACGACACGGGGGGGCACTTCAGCGTGTCGTCCACAGAGAAGTGGCTGGACGTCGTCGGGCCCGATAGCGAAGGGCCGAAAGTCCTGGTCGGCGGTCCGTTCCACGGCGCCGTGGACGTGCGTCCCAGCGCTCTGGTTTTCTTCGTGGTATCGGACGACCAGAGCGGCGTCGACGCGAGTTCGCTCACAGTTTCGATCAGCGGGTCGACGCCGTCCGCCGTCTCGTTCACAGGCGATCCTTCCGGATATGCGATTGTCTGCGATCCGTCAGGGAGCCTTCCAACGAACAGTACGGTCAGGGTTTCCGTGACCGTGCGAGATATGGCCACACCTCCGAACGAAACGAAGGTGAGCTGGTCGTTCAGCACGGGGATGACGGCCGATGTATCGCCGCCGGTGTTTTTTAGCCACAATCCGGGTCGCGGGGTGACCGGGGTCGACCCGCATGCGAAGATCACCGTCGGCGTACGCGACAAGAGCGGCATCGAAATGTCAACGATCGCTTTCTCCGTAGACGGCGTCCGAGTCGTGGAGGCGTCGATTCGCGAAGAAGCGAACGGCGACGTGGTGATCGAGTACGCGGCTCCGAACGGGTTTCCGCGAGGACAGACGGTGGACATCGAAGTGGCGGTGGATGATGTGGCGGCCAATCGGGCGACACTGGATTTCTCGTTCGAAACGGCTGCGGCTGCGAGCGACGCCGGTCCTGTGGTGGCCATCGTTCCGGATGGGTACTGGGTAGGCGATCCGTCGCGGCCGCTCGAGATTCGAAACCTTCCTGCGGGCTGGTCCGTGAAGATATTCGATACCGCCCGCTCTGAAGTCAGGGATTTCAAGAACGATGGTGACGCAGCGATCGATTGGACATGGGATTTCTCCAATGATGGGGGTCGCCGTGTCGTGAAGTCGATGTACGTCGTCCGCGTTCTCGACGACCGCGGCTCGGTGAAGAAGACAGGTAAGTTCGTTGTTCAGTGAGCGGCGCGCCGTCCGCCTGCGACACAGTGGACGCGACGAGGCGGCGTGACGCCGGTTGAGTAGACGAAGGAACGCGATCGTCTCGCTCGTCAGCTCGATCGAGGGCCGGGCGAGACGATCGTCCCGCAAACCCATGGCAAGTTCCCGCCTGCGGCGCTCGTCCCGTGCGCCGACTTTCTTTTTCTTCCATTGACACGCGCTGAAAAACCGTCCTTTCATCTACCGGCGGCTGCGTCCGGCGATCGTGGCGGTTCGCCCTCGATGGCGGGCGCGCGGTGTTGGGGATCGCTTGGGTGCAATTTGGATTCGAACGCGGCGGGAAAGAGGTCCCTCGAATGACGGCGGAGACGACGATCAGCAAGTTTGCCGACGGCTGGCGAGCAGTGGTGTCGCTCGGCAAATCGCCTCTTCTGTGGCTGCCATTCGCCGCGCTGGCTCTGTTGAAGACGGCGTCGCTCGTGTTGTTGTATTTCTTCTGGAAGCCGCCGATTTCGGGATTCATGATGTCGGTAATCCGGAGTGTCTTCGGGGAAACGGCGGTTCACTATCCGGCGCACGTCTTGAGGCTCCCTGGTATGTACGGAGCGCTCGACATGGCGTTGATGGTCGCGTTCGGATACGTGCTCGTCGGATGGGCCGCGACGATGATGGTCGATCGCCTCGAAGGTAATTCGATTCGCGCTGGCCGGTACGTCGCACCGACGCTGTTCTTCATCCCCGCGCTGCTCCTTGTCGGAGCTGTCTCGGTCGCCGGTGTGCAGGGAATCCCTGCACTGTTTTCGCACGTCAGCGCCTCGGTTGCGAGTCCCAAAATTCGAACGCTTCTTGGACTTGCCGGACTTGGAGCGAGCCTCGTTGTGAAGGGCGTACTCATGTATTGGCCTGCGTACTTGGTTTTGTGCCGCGGACGGGTGGTGTCGGCGCTGGGGAAGAGCTGGCACTGTGCCCGATCTTGGTCGTGGCTCACCGCCATGGTCGTGCTCACGGGATGGGCGGTCAAGGCACCGCTCGACTACCTCGTGTCGCAGCCGGCCTCCCTTATGCAGAATTCGGGTCCCGGGTCGGTTTTCGCCGCTCTAGTCGCGGGCGTGTGGGTGGAGGCTCTGGGACTGTTCTATGTGTTCGGAGCAGCAGCGTCGATCGCAGTGGGGAGCAGCCGACGCGAGTGAATGTTATGCGCATGGAGAAACGTACATCCTCAGCGTTGACGACCGCGATTGTGGTGGCCGTCGTTATTGTCGCTGGATGCGGATCGGAGACGGACGTTGCCACCCGGCACGCGCTCGAAAGATCTCTGTGGCAGGCTCAGCAGTTCAAGACGAAAATCGGAGCCGAGCCGCTCAGCGCGAGCCGAGAGGACTTCCACTCGGCTGTTGCCGCATACGAGGACATCCTGGGGGATGGGCGTTTTACCCAACCGGGTTACGTGGCTCGAGACACGAAGATCGTCCGCGACATCGCGGGCTTGATGCTTCAATGCAAGGTTGCGCTCGCGGAACTCTATTTCGTCGAGTACGAAGAATACGCTGGAGTAACCTATTTCACTTCCGGTCTGGGCGTGCGCAACTTGCTGTTCAAGAAATTTCTCGATGCCAGGCTTGTAAAGGTTCGATCCCTGTACAGAGATCTGGGGAGCGATTCGCTCGAAAACCGCTCTGCTGGCATGCTCCACGCCGTCGCGGAAGACGACGTGCTGTGGATGGGCGCGCCCCTTTTCGGAGATACGTTGCTGGCGGCCCCCGTGTACCTCGCCCGAGTCGAACTCGACCGGGACGAGGGCGGCGTCTCGGAGCACTGCCGGTTTGCGGAAGACTTTTATTCGCGGGTCATTCGCACGTGGCCGAACAGCCTCGTTGCGTACAAGGCTCGCATGTCGCGGGCGGATTTGTACGCGCTGGAGGGGCGTTTCGCGGACGTTCTGGATGACGTGGAAAACGCGCTCGCAAGCCCTCATGCTGCAGAGGACCGAGGCCAACTACTCCTATTGAAAGGAGAAGTGCTCGCGGCGGGACTCCAGCGCGAAACGGAGGCGGAATCCGTCTTCACACAAATTGCGCTCGCGGATCCGCACAGCCGTTCCGCCCTGGGGGCGTCGTTGAATCTTGCCGCGCTCAAGATCGCGCGAGGGGACGCGGGTGCGGGGTTAGCGGCGCTGCGCGACCTCGAACTGCGGCCGGACGCGACCCGGGAAACGGCCAGTGCCGCCATGTTTCTCCGTGCGCTCTGTTTCGAAACGAGCGGAGACTGGCCCGACGCAATGGCTCTTTTTTCGAGAATATGCCGCCTCGAGCCGTTTAGCTACGCCGCCGCTGTATCGCCTCTTGTGATCGTCCGGCACTACGTCGAAAGAAGCGATTCGATCGAGATCAACGACGTTTTGAACGACGCCCGGGACTACTACATGGGCGCTATAGCGAGAGAAAACGGTTACATGGAGCATCCGCATGTGTTGAAGGACTTCTTCATCGAGACCTTTATGGCCGCCGGGCAGCCCGGGATGGCGGCAAGGCTCCTCGAAGAGCACGGGGCGAGTTGGCGTCCCGCCAACGGGAGCGTGGCGCTCTTGAAGAGTGCGATGATATATATGAACTTGCTTGACGATAGAGAGAATGGCGTTCGTATGCTTCAAAAATGTCTTGACCTGTTTCCGCAATCCCCGTATGCATGGACGGTACAAAAGAAGATCAACGGTATCTCCACCAGTGGTGACAAACCCCGCACGGGGTAGGATTCGCGAATGCCGTCACCGACCCATCCCCACTTGGGTCAGCCATGGCGGCTCAAGGTGATACATACTTAGCCGGGCCGAATTTCCGGCGGGGAATGGGCGCGTTTTTTGCCACCTATCGGGCAGATTTCGTATGCGTGATGCTCATGCCGTGCCGGAATGGTATCCTGCTCGCCGCATGTTCGCTAACTGAATAGAAAATAGCGACTTGCGTTGTGGCTAATCCGCCCGCGATCGGGCGGGATGGTCCTCGGCTTGCTCAGCGTTCTCGGATACCCCACGAGAACTCGCACAGCACAGGCATCTTCTGGAGGTCCGCTTCATGATGCGACGCAAGCAGAAGGGTGTACACCGAAGCATTGCAGGGATTCTCTTCCTGCTCGTTACGTGTCAGTTCTTTCCGACAACGGCTCTGGCCAGCGATGAATCCGTAGGTACGTTCGGAGCATCGTATCTGCGAATTCCCATTGGCGCCGAGTTGATGTGCGTGCCGGATGTCGTGGCCGCGATGGACCCGGACGCGTCGCTCGCCTTCTCGAATCCCGCCGGAATCTCACGGGTTTTGCACAGCAGCGTGTTCTTTTCGAGGGCCAACTGGATGGAAGAGTTGAGCCTCAACTCCGCGGGGGCTGTCATCCCGATCCCAAGACACGGGTTGGCGTTCTCGATCGGCTCTCGCCTGCTCTATGCTGGGGAGGTCAACGGATTCGACGGCGCAGATCAACTGGTCGCCGAGGAGAGCTACTACGGGCTGGCGTTGTCGACATCTCTCAGCAAGGAGTTCAAGGGGACGGGATTATCGGTGGGAGCGGGTGTGACGTACATGCGTGAGCATCTTCCCGCGGAAGTCGGCGACGGATTCGCCATGTCGGTCGGGGCGTCGTACGAACGCGGAAATCATCGGGTTGACGCCTTCGCCGAGGATGTCGGAGGACAGATCTCGTTCGAAGGGCACGAGTACGACGTGGCAGGGCGCTATACGCTTGGATACGGATATGCGTTCAGACGCAGCTGGGGACGCGTCAATGTCGGTACTCAAGTGGTGTTCTCTCATACTGAGCTGAGCGACCTGCAGCTCGGAGCGGCGTGTCATCTGAATCGCTACTTCATCTTCCGTGCTGGTGTGGACAGCCCTGTGGACGGGACGCCGGGCGAGCAGTTGCCATTCGGTGCCGGGCTCGGGTTCCGGTACGGGTCCCTGATGTTGGATTACGCGTTCACGCCTCAGGAGTACTTCGCAAACACGCACACCTTCTCCGTCGGCTTCTCATTCGGCGGCGGCAGGTCTGTAGCGCCGGCGCTCTCATCGGCCGCCGGGCCGAAATCGTCGCCCGCCGCTTTGAGTATCCCCTCGCAGCCGGCTGCCCAGGAGGTGCCTCCCGTCGCGGCGCAGCCGAAAAAGCCCGCGGTGACGTATGAAATCATAGCGGGCGTGCACTCGCGCGAGGAGAGCGCGCGTGCGGAGATCAGGGCACTGCGCCTGGTGAAAGTGCCGGCATCCCTCGAGCCGGCCGGTGATCGTTTCAAGGTTCTCGTCGGCAGGTACGACAGTCTCGAAGCCGCAAATTCCGCATTGGAACGCTACGAAAAACTGGGTCATCGTTTCCAAATCGAGGCCCTCTAGCCCCAAAAAACGTGGGTTTTTCCCCAATCTGGGGGAAAAACCCATTCTGGCGTATTTGTTTTTGCGACAGAGAGTTGCCTCGACATCCGTGTTTTCCCCTGCGAGGAAACCCCCAGGGTGATGCGGTGTGCGGGTATCTACGCACCCATTCGTGTAAGAATATTCCGATGCGCTTCGCAATCCATTGGGGAACAATGAGTTACGAAGAGTGCCAGACGGGATTTACAGCGCCTGTGGGGGGCGACATGGTACCACTCTTGCAGGTATTTCAACCCAAATCAATCGGCGTTTTGCTTGATTCAGCGGCCAACAACCCCGGTTCGGCACCGGGGAAATGGGGGATTGTTCTTGGAGCGCCCGATATCCAAGGCTTCGCACGCGGGTGTCTACGGAGGCTTACCCGGCGGTGCGCGTTTTCGTGCTACTCCTATACGGATAGCCGAAGCGTCGACGGATCTCTACGGCTCCGTGCGAGGTGTCGAATCGTGGAAGCGCAGCTTGGACATTGTTGTGAGCGTGGTGGCCCTCATTCTCGCCGCGCCCGTGGCGGTGCTCGCGGCGCTGCTCGTGAAACTCACGTCCCCAGGTCCCGTCATCGTGTCGCAAGAACGAATTGGCCTCAATCGCCGCGTCGAGGACCGGCGAAACGGCAACAAACCGGTTTTCCTCAGCGAGCGGCGTCTTGCGGATGACCGCCGCCTCTCGCGGCACTACGGTAGGCCGTTCAAACTTTACAAATTCAGGAGCATGAGAGAGGACGCCGAGAACGGACAGCCTGTCTTGGCGGTCGACAACGATCCGCGAATCACACCCGTGGGACGCATACTCAGAAAGTCGCGTATCGACGAGATTCCGCAATTCGTAAACGTTCTGCGAGGCGACATGAGCATAGTAGGTCCCCGGCCGGAACGAGAGTATTTCTACGGTGAGATGGAGCGCGACGTTCCGGGATTTACTTTCAGACTTCGTGCGAAGCCCGGGATCACGGGCTTGGCGCAGGTGAACCAGGGCTATGCGAACTCCGTGACAGGGATGAGGATCAAACTCCACCATGACCTCGAGTATATCCGAAACGTTCGACTGTCCACGGACGCGAGAATCCTTCTACGAACCGTCTCCGTTGTCCTCACAGGCAAGGGTGCGTACTAACGGTCGCCCCTGAACTCCTTTCCCTCGCGCGAGTTCTGAGACTTCGAGTCGATCGTATTCGAATGCCGTGCCGAGTCGGCCTGGAAACAGGTATAGCGCTTGCTTAGTCTAAGACCTATACTGCGCGTGGACTTGGCTCTTTGATGTCGAAAAACCGGGACCTCGGTGTACCGGAGAGGTGGTCGTGAAGG
>CAZYCB010000248.1:0-34565 GCA_964645735.1 uncultured bacterium
TCACCGATGGAGTGGATGTCTATATGGCCTCGCTCGCCGCGAGCACCTTCGTGGCCGGGCCGGGATCGAAAGAACTCGTGTTTCAAGACGCCGTCGTTGTCGGCGGTATGGATCCAGTACGCTACACGCCGGTGTTGAGCCTCACGGGTACCGACGAGTACGGGGCATCGTTCGGCCCCGTGGCCCTCTCCCTCCCCGTGAACAGCCTCAGCGTGACGGCGATCGAAATTGTCGATGACGGCATCGTTCCTGCGTCATCCGTGGTGAGCCGCGGTCAGACACAGAACATCACCGTCAACGTGAGGAACATGGGTCCGGTGGCGGCCTCGATCGAGTCGGTGAATTTCACCTTCTACGTCGGCAATCAGCATTTCACGTATCAGTCGGTACTGAGTTCTCCAGTGAACATTCCCGCGAGTACAACGGCGCCGATCGTCGTCCCGGTCACCGTTCTGCAAACGGCGCCCGTCGGGACTACGGAGATCGACGCATCGGTCGCCGGGACGGTGGGCGGCACCGAGGTGTCGGACCCGTCACTTTTCCCATACGTGCCTCTGCCCACGTGGAGCATACAGTCCGGCGCTGACATCGCATACATTGCAGGATCCCTGACGCCGTTCGTTGCGTCGCGCGGAAAGACCTACGGCTTCAAAGTGCAGCTGAGGAACGACGGCGACGCCACCGTGGAACTCAGAACACCGGGCACCAAGCTCTCGTTCACGGACGGTACCACCCCTTACCAGGTCGCCCTTTCGCAGAACGAAACGCTCGGCGCCGGCACCACGAAACAGGTCACGTTCAGCTCGGCTCAGATCCCGACGGCGATCGCGGCAGACAGGGATTACAACGTCAGGCTCCATCTCGAGGGACTCGAGAACTCCGTGGTTTTCCCGCCGATCGAACTTTTCACCGGAGACGCGGGCGATTCGCTCTCCGTGCAGCTGCCGGCGAACGTCGTGTACGTTGCGGGCTCTCTGACGCCGGTTCTGGTGACAAAGACCGTGTCCGCGGCATTCGAGATCACGGTGAACAACCTGGGAACGGCCGAGGTCGAGCTGACGCCTGGATCGACGACGTTCTCGTTCGGGAGCGGCACGTTCACGGCGACGCTCGATCCGAATTTCGAGACCACGATCTCGGGCGACCTGACGACGCTCCGTTTCAACGCCCAGGTGGTCAGCACGGCGACGGGGTCTTACACGCCGCAGATCCATCTCGTTGGCGTCGAGAACACGCTGCCCTTCGCGCCCGCGGATTTCTCCACCTCGCCCAACCAGGTGACGGTCCAGGATCCAGCCAACCTCGGTATTGCGTCGATCAAACCCTGGCAGAGAACGATCACGACAGGCCAGCAGAAGGACGTCACGGTGACGATGGTGGTGACGAACAACGTCGCCACGAGCGTCAGTTTCGACAACGCGAGCCTCAAGTTCATGCTCAACGGAACCACGGACCGGTCGGGCAATTTCGTCGTTAGCAATCCGACGGGGTTCTTCACGAACGGGACCACTCTCCCCGGCAACGCGACCGACTCGCTCCGTTTCACGATTTCGAGCAACACCGCGGCGAGCGGGTACTACATCGTCGAGGGAAATCTCTGCGTGACCGAAGTGATCGGCGGTCAGCAAACGTGCGTGAACACCAGCGGAGGTGGGAAGGGGAGCCTCTCCGTTCAGAGCCCGGGTGTGCTCGATATCACTGGGATCGTCCCGAGCAAGACCTTCGTCACGACCAATCAAACGGAGCCCTGGACCGTGGGCATGACGGTCAAGAACACCGGTGAAGCGGATGTGCGGCTTCTCCTCGACGGCGACGCCACGCTCGATTCGACGTTCGTCGATTTCAGCCTGGGCGGCGGTTGGGCGCGCGCGCGCGCGACCCCGGGCCCGATCACACTGGGACAGAACGCATCCGCAACCATTGTTTTCGAAGTCACGCACGCCGGAGACACGCCGGGTGCGGCGACGATCACCGGAACGGTCCGGGGGATCGAACTCAACAGCGACATCCTGAAGACCGACCAGACGCCGCCCGGCACGGGCACGGTTACGGTTCAAACTCCGGCAAGCCTCCAGATCACGCAGATCGTGAAATCCCGCGGCACGGCTCCTGTGACGGAGGGACAGACGACTCCATGGACGATCGCGGCGACGGTGGCGAACACAGGCGGCGCGGAGGCGCTGCTGAGCGCTCTTGCGACGGATACGTACATCGATTTCGCAGGCGCCACGGCGAACGGGCGAGTGACGGGGCCGACGGGGACCCTCACCCTCGCTGGAGGTCAGCAGACCGTCCTCACGTTCACGGTGTCGCCCACTCCTCTCTTCGGAGGCGTCGCGGGCGAGAAGACGTTCGACGTTCGCATACAAGGTCGCGAACTCAACACGAATTTGACGAAAGTGGCCAGCTCGAGCGGGACCGTCCCGGTCGAGCTGCAGCCGGATCCGCAGTACGTGGCCAACGACAACTCGATCTGGCCCCAGGCGGTCGAGGCGGGAGATCAGGCGCGATTCAGTGTGATCATCGACGAGAAGGCGGGGGCTTCGACCATCAACCTCGATGGTCTCCAAACGTTCGTCCGTTTCGGAACCGTGCCGAACGTATTCCAGAGGCAGCTCGATGTGGATAGCGTGACGGCGATCGCTGCCGGCGCGCAAACGAAGATCACGTTCGAGGCGGGGATTGTGCCGCTGAGTTTCCCGCAGGGGGATCATCCCGTCACGGTCAAGCTGGGCGGGACCGAGAACGGCAACGCATTCGCGAGAACTTACACGGACGTCGACGTTGTCAGCATCCGGCCGCCGACAGACGCTGAGATCGACACCATGATCGCGTCCCGCGACAAGGTGTCGGCGTCGCAGACGAGGGATTGGGCGGTGAGGATGGTCGTGAAGAATACGGGCGACGGAGATATCCGAGTGCTCGCGGGAACGAAGCTCGTTCTACGCGTCGGCGGGACCGACGTGACAAACCAGTACACGATCGGTTGGACCCCTGTTTTCCAGGGATCCGGGACGGATGTCCTGGTTTCGGGAGCCACCGATATCCTCGTTTTCAACGTGCTCACGACCGGATCGTCGATCGGCAACGCGAGCATCTACGGCGTCTTCGTCGGAGAGGATATAGAGGCGGGGAAGTCCGTCGGTGACGACACGTACGATGGGGGCTGGACGACGGTGCTGGTTCAAACTCCTGGGGCGCTCCGCGTGACGAACGTTCAGCCGTCGCGGACTTCGGTGACTGTGGGACAGACGACCTCGTGGACAGCGACGGCGAGCGTCCAGAACACGGGTCAAGCCGCTGTGAATCTCGCGTTCGACGCAGTCACACCGGATGTCGTTTTCGATCCGCCTTCCGGTTTCGTCTGGTCGAGGCCTTCTCAACTCCAGGGAGGCGGTACGCTCCTCTCGGGCGGCGCGACGGGCACTCTCCTCTTCTCCGTGAGCCGAACGGGCGACCAGCCCGCGACGACAGCGATCCACGGCGTGGTCGCGGGAATCGACACGAACAGTCTCGATGTCAAGACGGCCGACACGCGTATCCAGGGATCGGGTTCGGGCTCGATCCTCGTCGAGGATCTGGGGAGCGCCGTCATCACGAGCGCCGCGATCGTTTCGCCGAATCCTCCGAACGTGAACAGGCTTCAGACCTTCGGTGTCCGCGTCACCGTTGCCAACCAGGGCGAGGCGGATCTCGAGAATGTGTGGTACAAGATCACGTCGTCGGGCGGGAGCGCGCCTCCAGCGGGGCAGCCCGACACGCTCATGGCGCCGTCGATCCCTGGCAGGACGGCGTTCGCCGACACGTTCGTGGTCAAAGCCGATGACGTGTTCGGCGCCGAAACGCTCACCGTAAGCGTCCTCAGGGGAAAGGACAAGAACTCGCAGCAGATCGGACTCCTCACCATCGGGCCCGACCGCGACGTCGTCATGCAGAAGCGCAATGCGTCGGTTCTCGCGATCGAATCGGTAACGCCGAGTCAGGGGGCAGTGACGAGGCTCCAGACGGCGGACTGGTACGTGAATGTCGCTCTGTGGAACTCGGGCGGATCGGAGCTCGATGTCCGCACCCCGGCCCCGACGGACATATCGTTTCACCTCGGTGGAGACGTGCTCATCGATTACGTAGTCGGTGCGCCCGATAGATTCCTGAACGGCGCGCAAAATGATTTCCACATGAATCCAGGAGAGAAGGACACGCTCCGTTACACGATCTCCTCGACTGGAGCCGATGTCGGAGAAGTCGCCATACACGCCGGCGAAGGTTGGATCGACGTCAACGATCTCATTCTCCGTACCGTGCAGAACACCGGTGGTTCGGTGACGGTCGTGAACCCGTCCGGTTTCTTTGTCAACGCGACGCAGACCGACCCGACGACGACGCCTCACTACTACCACTACGATTCGATCGTGGACAGCAACCACGTGTATGTCAATTCGGGCCAGGCGTTCGTCGTCCGCGTGAATGTCCAGAACCAGGGCGCCGTCGAAGACCTCGTCGACGTCCGTGTGAAGCTCTCGAGCGACTACGCGACGAGCCCCTTGAATCTCACGTCGGCGCCCGTGGATATTCCCAAGAACAGCGAGCACACGTTCGTCTTCAACGTGACGCTCGCCTCGCTCGCCGCACAGACGTCCCGGGACGACCTTCTGACGGCGACGATCGCCAGTGCGAAATCGAAAAACACCGGCCTCAACGTCACGCCGAACCCCCCGGCGGATAACCAGCAGATCGTTACGGTACAGAAGGCGGCGAATTTGAGCGTCACGGCTTCGGTGTCCGACAACACGTTGAGCACCGGTCAGGACTTCACCGTCACGGGACGCGTCACCAACGGCGGCGTCGGCGAAGTCGACGGCACAGGCGAGTTCACCCTCCGTCTCCCGCCCGGTTTCGAACTCGTGTCGCCCGACTCCACGGTCGGCTTCGGCGCTTCGGGGCTGCCCGATGATTTCACATGGGACGTGAGAGCACCGGGTACGGCCGCGGCGGATCAGGCAGTTGTCGTAAAGATCACAAGGCGCCCGAACGACTTGAACATCGCGCAAGCAGCGGCGGTCAAAGACAGCGTGGCAGCGGTTATCGTGGATGTGGCGACACAGGGCGGATTCCAGTCGCCGGCGATCGTGATTATCTCCCCGGCCGGCGCCACGGACGACACGCTGAGCACGGCGCAGACGTTCACGGTGCGGGCCTCCGTCATTGCCGAGGCGACGACAAGAGACGTCACGGCTGAGCTCATACTCGCGGACGCCCCCGGCTTCACGCCGATCGATCCGCCCAGCAAGACGCTGGGCAATGGGGCTGGAGTAGAGATATCGACGACGTGGAGGATCACCGCGCCAGCCTCGGCGGCCACGGCCAGCCTGAAGGTCGATTTCAACGGATACGACAAGAACACCGGCGATCCCGTGGCTGGCGCAACGACTCCCGATCTTCCCCTTACGGTCGTCGACAAGGCATCGCTCGTTCTCGGCGCCGAGATCGGGCGTCCCCCCGAGGCGAGGGACGGAACCGTCGCCATTGGGTCGAGGTTCGAAATCGACGCGGTGGTTTGGAACGTGGGAAGCGCCAATGTCGATCCGGCGAAAGCACGCCTGAAAATCGATTTCTCGTTGGCGGCGGGGTACGGCCTCTACGAAGGTACCGAGGAGCGGAGTTTCGCGATCGGCGAGCCGGTTACGTGGGTCGTGAGTGCTCCCGCTTCGGCCACTCCTCTCAGTTACATGCAGATTACGATGACCGGCGTCCCCGCGGACGAAAATACGGGCCTCGACGCAGAGGTCGCGAACAAAGTCATACGGGTCGCGGCAAAGACCGACAACGCGTACATCACCGCCGACAACCTGTCCGAAGAGCTCGGCTTGGGCGGCAAACCTGTACCCAAGGGGACGAGCGACATCGATATGCTCTCGATCGAACTCGCGAACACCGGCGACGTAGCCAATCCGGTTCGTGTCGATTCGATCGCCGTGTCGGTGCTCACCGGATCGGGCGGCCTCGCCAGCTCTCCGTCCGCTACGCTCGGAGAGTTCTACGCGGTGGTCAACGGGTACAGAGTCGACGGCGATCTCGGCGCGAACCCCGTTCTCTTCAATTTCACCACGATTCCCGATGTCGTCCTCGATACGGAGGGTGTGGACTCGATCATGTTCGCCGTGAGCGTTTTGGGTAACGCGGCGATGGATGAGGTCGTGGTCTCTGTCGAGAACGCGGACGATTTCGTCATCAGGATGTGGGACAAAGTAGAACACGAAACAGGCAAGACCGTCCCCGTCGTCGACGAGACGACTTTGGGCGACGTGGCAGGCCGCTTGCGCTCGCGGCCTCTCGTCATCCTCGGCGCCGGGTTCGAGGAGTACGTTCACAACTACCCCAATCCCTTCCGGGCCGGGAGCGAGTTGACGCGCATCGCGTACACGATGGACAAGGCCGGTTCGGTGAAGGTGATGGTTTTCGACCTGACTGGTGCGCTCGTGTACGAAAAGCAGTACGCGAGCGGCGAGCCCGGAACGGCAGTGGGATCTCAAGAGGTCACCTGGGACGGTCGTAACACGAAGGGCGAGGTCGTGAGAAACGGGATCTACATCTGCCAGCTCGATGCGGGCGGAAAGTCGGTCAAGATCAGAATCGCGGTGGCGAAATGACGAAGACCCTTGGCATGCACACAACAGGAAAGAAATCCAGGAACCCCAGGTGCGTCGCGCGCGCAGGGACCACGGCGTTCTGCGCTCTCCTCGCCGGCTGGCTGCTCTTCTCTCCGGCGCTCGCCGCGGCCGGCGACGGTGACGGCGGTACGCAGAGCGTGTTCTCCATCGGCGCCGGTTCGAGGGGCATCGCGCTGGGGCGCGCGTATTCGACCCTCGCCGACGACGCCAGCGCGATCTACTGGAATCCTGCTACCCTGAGGAACGTCCAGAGCAAACAGTTCGACTTCATGTACATGCCGCTCTACGGCGATTTCACCGGGGCGACGTACACGTTCTTCGGCGCCACGTATCCGACCCTCAACGCGGGCGCTTTCGGCCTCGGCTTCCAGCGCGTCGCCAACACGTTCGACATGTACGACGAGTTCAGCCGACCGCTCGGCGAAGGAGAGTACTCCGAGAGCCAGATCATGATCGGGTACGCATTCGAGAGGTCCATCGGGCTTCTCGCGGGACGTCTGGCGACGGGGGCGTCTTTCAAGATCGTCAACCAGAAGGTCGATCCGTATTCGAGCACTTCTCCCGGCGTCGATTTGGGTTTCAGGTACATTCCCAACTTCGCGAAATCCATCTCCGTGGGCCTCAACCTTCAGGATCTCGTCGGCGCCGAGCACAAGCTCAATACGGAATCGGACAAGACCGACCGCACGATCATGGCGGGCCTCGGATACACCAAGCTCTTCGCGAACGGGGCGGCGCTTCGCGTGATGTTCCAATACGACGTGCCCGAAAGGGCGGACAGTAAGCTGCGGGCAGGCGCCGAGTACGCGTTCTCGAAGTACGTCGCGCTCCGGGTCGGACTCGACGACAGCAACCTCTCGTTCGGCCTCGGGCTCACCGCGGCCGCCTTCGGCTTCGGCTACGGGCTGGATTATGCGTTCCTCAGCCGCGACACGGCGGGTTCGTCGCATCCCCTGACGTTCTCCGCAACCTACGGGAACACGCTCGACGAAGAGAGGCAGGCCGCCACCGAACAGCGGGCGAGAGAGGACCAGGCGGTGGTTCAGCGGGCGTTCATGGCCCAGGTCCAGCAGCACCGTGACAGGGCGATCGCGTACGAGTCACAGGGGAACCTCGCTGGAGCGGTCGACGAGTGGAAAATCTGCCTCGAACTCGCGCCCGGCGATGCCGACGCCACCCAGCGTCTCGATTCGGTCACTCAGCGGCTCGTTGCCGTGCAGGAAGAAGCGGCGCGCGACAGGGGAAAACAAATCGCCATAAGCGCCCGGTTCGCGCAGGGTCTTCGTTTCTACCAGGAGGACGACTACGTCCGTTCGCGAGAGGAATGGCGGGCGGTTCTCGAACTCGACTCGACGCACGCCGAGGCAAAGGACTATCTCGCCCGGACGCAGGCGAAGATCGACGAGCAGCTCGGCCAGCGCACGCGAAGGGCGAGCCAGCTCGAGCAGGCGGGCCGCTACACGGAAGCGATCGGCGAGTGGAACAACGTTCAGGCCCTCGATCCGGAGAGCGTTCAGGCGAGGCGCGCGGTGGAACGGATCAAGGGCAAGATACAGGAGCAGAGCCAGACCCTCGAGCAGACCACGAGGCGGCTCGAGACGGTGAATCTCTACAATGACGCGCTCCAGGCGTTCAACCAGGGCGAGTACGAGAAGGCGATGGCGGGCCTCAAACGGCTTCTCGCGCTCGAGCCGGGCCACGAGGAAGCGAAGAACCTCCACGCGAAGGCCAAGCGGAAACTCACTCCGCTCACCAAGGAGGAAGAGGACGCGATACGGGGAATGTTCGTTCGCGGAATGCAGTTCTTCGCGAAGGACGAGTACACAAAGGCCATCGAGGAGTGGCAGAAGATACTCGAGATCGATCCCACGAACGACAGCGTGAGAAAGAACATCGACGAAGCCAAGGAGCGGCTCAAACAGCTCGAAGAACGCCGCTGACCGTGAGCGAGCAGTCGGGCGCTCCGCCGCAAAATCGAGAGAGCCGTCTGCGTGAACGACAGCGTCAGCGGGGTCGAAGGACGACCATAGCCATGCCCACACGGACAGCGAGCGTCGAGAAACAGGAAGCCCAGATGCGCAAGCTCCGCGTCCCCGCGGAGGAAGGCCAGCTCTCCAAGGTCCGTGATTTTATCGCGGAGTGCTGCGACGAAGCGGGCTTCTCCACTCGCGAGACGAACAACACGAAGCTCGCCGTGGACGAGGCATGCACCAACATCATCAAGCACGCCTACAGCTCTACCGTGGGAGATATCGCGATAGAGGTCCGGATCAGCCCGGGTGACGTCTCCGTCACGCTGCTCGACACCGGCGAGAGGTTCGACTTCGCCGGCGTGAAGGATCCCGATCTCGACCAGTACGTCGAGACGGGCCGCAAGGGCGGTCTGGGCGTTTTCCTCATCAACCGCTTGATGGACGATGTCCAGTACCGTGCCGGAGGGGCGGGAAACGAACTCACGATGCGCAAGTCCAGCCACGCGGCGGTCTCCCGTACGCTTCCCGGGAGAATCGCGTGGCGGGGGACGCTCCGTTACAAGTTCACGCTCCGCGGGAGCTTGGGTCTGCTCGCGCTCATCGCGGCGATCTGGGCTTTCATATTCGTGCGGCAGACCGGGGCGATCCGCGAGCAGAGAGCCACGCAGTGGATGGAAAAGCGGAGGATCACCGAGACCCTCGCCGAGAGAAGCAAGGCTCTTCTTCTCGTCCCCGATCCGTTCTCCGTCGAGATGACGCAGCTCACGGCCTACATCTCGAAGATGATCGAGCGGGACGAGTCTCTCCAATACGTTCGGATCGTCGATTCCCAGGGGAACATCCTTTCGTCCGGGGACTTCAACGAGATCTTGACGAAACACACGCCGCCTTCGGGCGACGTGCTGCCGGACGAACAAGACCGGATGGTGTGGACGCGCTTCGAGGACGGCGATCGCGGCGTCCAGGACATCGCGTCCGTCGTCCAGATGAAGAACGGCGGCGCGGATCAGAACCTCACGCTGGGGACGGTGCACGTCGGTGTTTGGGAGGACGCCGTCGAGCGAAACATCGCTGACCCGAGGCTTCTTACGACAATAATCCTCATCGGTTTCTTTCTCGTCGGCGTGCTCTCGATCGCCGCGTTGGTCTCCGTTTTCGTCAAACCGATACAAGTTCTGACCGACGGAGTCCGCGCCATCGGCCAGGGGTCCCTGGACAGCAAGATCAGCGTGGACGGCCCCGCGGAAATTGGGGCCATAGCAGCGGTCTTCAACGAGATCACGGAGAAATTCAAAAAGGCGCAGGTCGGTGTTCTCGAGAGGGAGAAGCTCCAGAAGGAGATCGAGGTCGCCAAACAGATCCAGCAGGCGCTCCTCCCGAAGAAACACCCCGACATTAGCGGGTACGATATCGCCCCGTACTACCAGGCGGCGAAGGAGGTCGGCGGCGACTACTACGATTTCGTCCAGGTGGACGAGGACACGCTGGGGATCGTCGTCGCGGACGTTTCGGGCAAGGGAGTCCCGGGCTCGCTCGTCATGACGATGATACGGACGGCGCTCCGCATGGAGGCGAGGGGAAACAAGAACGCATCCGATGTCATGTCGAAAATGAACGATTTCGTGACGGATGACATGAAGAAAGGGATGTTCGTCACGATGTTCTACGTGATCCTCGACTCCAAGAACCGGATCATCAGCTACGCGAGCGCGGGGCACAACCCGATGGTTCTCTACAGGGCCGAATCGGACGACACGTTCTTTCTCAAACCGAGGGGATTCCCCGTCGGAATCAGCCTGCCGGACGAGACGCTCTTCCGCAAATCGATCAGCCTGGAGAAGATCAAGCTCAAGAAGGACGACATCCTGGTCATCTACACGGACGGCGTGACGGAAGCGATGAACGAAACGCGGGAGCAGTACGGCGTCGACCGGCTGATCGCCACGATCAAGAAGTACGGGCATCTGCACCCTGCCCAGTTCATAGAATCGCTCGAATCCGACATCAAGGCGTTCACCGGGGGCACGCCGCAGAACGACGACATCACCGTCGTGGCCATCAAGGAGAAGCTCACGGCGGACGACGTTCTCTCCGGGGTGCGCAAGACGCTCATCGACATGGTGGACGTCGACGGAATGAGCGTCAAAGAGGCATGCGCAAAGATGAAGGTCTCCCCGGCGACCTACTACAGGTACAAGAAGCGGCTGGAGCTCATGGGCGAGCGCGGCCTCAAGAACAAGGTTCTGAGGGAGGAACTCGAGCTCAAACGGGTGAGCGTCGAGGAGCGCAAGGAACTGATCGAGATCATCAAGGGAAACCCGGAGTTCGGAGCCAAGCGGATCACGGAGGAGTTCAACACCGGCAAGGACCCGTCGAGACACCTCAATGAAAGAATGGTGTACGACGAGCTGAAGCGGGTCGGGCTCAACACGCGGGAGATGAGGATCGATTACCTCCGGCGATACCAGCTCTACAAGGAGGACCAGCAGGCAGGCCGCGAGAAGAAACGCGAAATGGTGGAGGACTTGCTGCGCGACGTTTCAAGGCGCGAGGCGCCCCCCGCCGGCGGCGGCGCGAAAAGACCGTCGGGGATCGAGGAGTTCGAGGAGGCGGCGAGCGCGGAGATCCCGTTCGACGAGAGCATTCTCGGCAAATCGGCCCCGCGCCGTCCGAGCGGAACGGATGATATCGACAGCTTCATGGAGGAAGAGGAGAGGGAAGTGATCGGCGACCTCGAGCTCGGCATCGTCCGCGGCACCGACGATGTCACGATTCTTCGGATCGACGGCCACCTCGACTCGGTGACGACGACGTCGCTCGAGCAAAAGATCAACTCGGTGATTGCCGAGGGAGCGCTCAAGATCGTTGTCGACTTGTCGCGCGTGTCGTACATCTCGAGCGGCGGGTGGGGAATTCTCGTCGGCGAGGTCAAGCTGCTTCGTGAGAAGGGCGGCGACATCGTGCTCGTCGGCATGATGCCGGAAGTCTACGACGTTTACGAGCTGCTCGGGTTCGGCGACATACTCAAAGCGCTGGGCAATCTCGAGGCGGCGCGCGGATACTTCCGCAAGCCGCTTCCCGAGAGACTCAGCGAGAAATCGCAGCCGGTCGGCGCCGCGGCGCCGGAGGCGGTGACAGAGGAAAGGCCGTTCACCGACCTCGTCAAGACGGACTCGTTCAAAGCCGAATGGGACAGCCTGCGCATCGAGGCGGGAATCGTCGGCGGCGAGAAAGGGGACGTCGCCGTGCTCTCGCTCTCGGGGATCATCGACACGGTGAGCGCGGAGAACCTGCGCCAGGCGATGGATAGAGTGATCCATAACGGCATCCACAAGATCGTCGTCGATATGTCTCTCGTCGAATACGTGAGCAGCGGCGGGTGGGGCACATTTACCGAGAGGCTTCGGGAAGTCAGACGCAAGGGCGGCGACATAAAGGTCTTCGGAATGGATCCGGACGTCTACTACGTGTTCACGATGCTCGGTTTCAACATCGTGCTCTCGTCGTTCGACATACTGACCGATGCGATCGAGGACTTCGGAAGGGCGACAGGCGGAAAGCCGACCGAGCACCCCATGGTGCGCCACGCCCCGCCGGAGCTGGATCCCGCGAAGGCGCCTCTCTCGCCCGCGGATAGTCGCGTCCCCGAGGAACGCGTCGAGGCTCCGGCGATTTCACGGCCGCGGATCGAGCCCGTGGTTCTCGGGAAGGACGAATGGGTGCGCTGGAAGGAGTCCGACGGCGTCCTGGTGGGCGCGCTCGCCGGGCCCATCGAGGCGGTGGCCGTCGAAAGGCTCGACCGGGAACTCGAACCGCGATTGAGCTCCAAACCGATTCTGGTTCTGCTCGATCTCGGCAGGGTGGATTACGTGTCGAGTACCGGCTGGGGGCTTTTTGCGAAGGTCCACCAGGAACTCCGGACGTGGGGCGGCGCGATGGCGCTTTGCCGCATGAACCCGGATCTGCACGAGATCTTCGGCTATCTCGATCTGCACGTGATTATCGACACATACCCCACGCAGGAAGCGGCGATCGCCTCCTTGGCGGGGCGCGGGGCGCGCGTTCCCTCGAGTAGGGTCGAAGCCGCTCCGGTCGACGATGGAGACATCGCTTCTGCCGTCGATGCAGCTGACGTCGAGGAAGGGGAACGGGATCTCTCCGCACGGGATCTCGGATCCCGGACGGAGGACCACGTCTCCGTGGATGACCTTCTGGGAGAGCCAGCAGTGGATGAGCCCGCACGGGAGAGCGAAGAGACTCGCGCCTCGATGTGGGATGACGCTCGAGAGAAGGCGGCTCCGGCGGACGAGACCGACCGCGCCGAATGGAAATCGCGCGGCCCCGATCGGGATCTCGACTCGGTCCGATCTCCCGAGATCAAGGGAACGCCGGCGGAGCCCGAGGGCGAGGAAGCCGAGGACACAGAGCGGGCCGCCGACGCCGGGGAAGACGTGTTCGCCGAATTCTCGCCGGACACGGAGCGCTTGAGCGTGGACTCCGCCGTGAACGACGATCGCCTCGCGACGGACGAGAGACTCAGGGAAATCGGTTGGGAACAGTACGGACACCGCTTGAAATCGGCCAGGCAGCGGAAGAAGAAAGAGGGAGAAGAGCCGGAAGACGAGGCGCTGCCATGAGGAAGATCGGCATCATCACGTCGAAGGGCGGAACGGGAAAGACCACGACGGCGGTCAATCTCGGCCACGGGCTGGCGCTCTCGGGGAAGCGCGTGCTGGTGATCGACTGCGACGCGCAGCGAAACGTCGCGGTGACGTTCGACGTGAGGGGCAAGAGGACCCTTTGCGATCTCCTGCAGTACGGCGAGGCGGATATCATTCAGGTTCGGAAGAACCTCTTCGTGGTGGACTCGGGGGGTAGGGATCTCGCGGAGATCGAGATGATGCTCGCCGCGAAAAAGAACCGCGAGTCCCGGCTCGCGCGGTCGCTCGAGAATCTCAACGGCTGCGACGTGGTGATCTGCGATTGTTCGCCCACGATCAATCTGATCAACATCAACGCGATCGCGTATGTCGACGAGGTGATCATTCCCGTGAGCATGGACTTCCTCGCGCAGGAGGGCGCCAGACAGACGCTGGACATCATCGAGGAGATCAACCAGTACGCGCGGACCAAGACCCGCGTGCTGGGCATCCTGCCGACGTTCTTCGACGCGCGGACGAAACTCTCCAAGGAAGTGCTGGAGAATCTGCGGAAGCATTTCACCGACCTCGTGTTTCACACCGTCATCCGCTCGAACACCTCGCTTCGGGAAGCCCCGAGTTTCAACCGGACGATCTTCGAGTATTCGCCGTTGTCGCACGGTGCGTTCGACTACTATCAACTCACGGAGGAGTTCCTCAGTCGTGCAGCCTAAGCGGAAGAAATCTCTCGGACGCGACGTTTTCGTCGGCCCGGCGCAGAAAGAAGCCTCGGGGACGATCAAGAAGATCCTCCAGGGCCGGCGCTTCCGGGAAGAGGCGTCCGTCAAGGAGATCGAGGTCAGGATCAAACTAACGCCGTCCAATCTCAAGCAGTTGGACGCGATTCGGGCCGATCTCGAGAAGCGGGGCAAGGGGCGTTTGTCGCGGAACGACCTGATCCGCGTCGCTATCACTCTGTTGTCGGTCGAAGATTTCTGAGCAGATCGCCGTCAGGATCGGTTACACTGAGACTTCCAGAAACGTACGGGACCGCGTGAAGGGACCGAAGCGAGCGCCGCCATGGAAAGCTACGATCTTCGAAGCGAAATAAACGCCAAAGGGCACAAGTACTTCGTTCAAACGAATCTCGTGCCGCTTCAAAAGGCCATCGTGACATCGGTGTTCCACGAGGGGAGCCTTCTCGCGAAATCGATCGAGGGGTTCGATCCGTCGATCACGCCGGAAGCCGCGAGGACCCTCGTTAGGGAGTGCCACGAGGAGAAAAAGAGCCGTATCAACTCGCTTCTCGCCATCAAAGAGAAGCTCGAGCGGGCGGAAGATGCGAAATCGCATCTGAAACTCGGCGAGGCGCTCTACCGCCAGAGTCTCTTTCGCGAGGCGATGGCCGAGGTGGTCCGCGCCGTCAAGCTGGGTGCCGAGGAGTCGAAGTCCTATTCGATTCTCGGCAACTCCCTCCTCGCTCTGCAGGAGTACGACAAGGCGATCAGGGCCTTCCAGAAGGGGATCGAGCTGACGCCGGACTATCCGGATCTCCACGACGATTTGGGATGCGGGTACCTGCGCCTCAAACGCTGCAGGGACGCGGTCCGAGAGTTCGAAAAGGCCGTCGACCTGAACAAGTACTATCACGAAGCGCACATCAATCTCGCGATCGCGCTTTCACTGAACGTCGTCGAAAAGCAGGAGTTCGAACTCGCGAAAGGATTGCGGGACCGCCTCAAGGGGATCCTCAACAAGTGTCTCGAGCTCAAACCGTCGCTCGACACGGAGGAATTCAGGAAAGCGATCAAGGCGGCGGAAGACGAGAGGTACGACGAGGTGTGCGAGACGCTCACCAAGATAAGAGACGATGCCGCGAGGATGACGCGCGACCACTTGTCGCTCGATCTCTACCTCATCCTCAAATTTCATTCCGACGGCCTCTCGGAGGAGGAGATCGACCGGTTCATCGAGCGAACGAGAAGGGAGCTCGAGGCCAACCCCGGATACCCGGATTTGCAGAATGACCTTGGGGTCCTCTATACTGCGAAATGCAAGCTCTACATCGACAAAGCCAGGGATTCATTCCAGAAGTCGCTCTCGATCAACAGGAACTTCAAGAAAGCCGAGAAAAACCTGAAGCTTACCGTCAACGATGGGCAGGGAATCCATCTGCTCCTGAAGGCGCTTTTGGACTGAATTTTGCTAAATACAACAGCGAGAGGGGGAACTATGGAAAAGCTGATCATTTCGGAGGAGAGAATCAACTCTCCTGTCTCGCTCACCCTGCTGAGCCTGAGGGGCACGATCGAGACGACGAACGCGTCTACCCTCGAGGAAGCCATCAACCGGATCATCGCAGACCGGTGCTTCCGGATCGTCGTGGATCTGACCGGGGTGACGTACATCAGCTCGGCGGGGTGGGGTATCTTCATCAGTGAAATCAAGAGAGTGCGCCGCAACTCAGGGGACATCAAGCTCGCGGCGATGACGGCTCCGGTCAGGGAAGTCTTTGATTTGCTGGAGTTTAACAACATTCTCCGGCCTTACCGCGGCAAAGAGGATGCGGTCAAGGACTTCCAGTCGGTTGCCGGCGCGAAAACCACAGACGAAGGGTAATCGAACCAGGTGCGAATCGGCTCTCTCGAGGGAGGGTGGATGGAGGTCGTCCAGTCATGACCGTGCACGGAATTGTTGTCAGCGTCGTCTCCGCCAAGGAGGCGAGCGACATAACCGTTTTGAAAGTAAGCGGTTATCTCGACACGACCACCGCGAGCGAACTGGAATCGGCTCTCAACGGACTGCTGAAGAAGGGCTGCCACAAGATCGTCGTAGATCTGTCCGGCGTGACCTACATCAGCTCCGCCGGCTGGGGAATTTTCATCGGCGAGATCAAGGAGATACGAAACCTGGGTGGAGACCTGAAGCTCGCGGGGATGGTGGGCGACGTGTTCGAAGTCTTCCAGCTGCTCGAATTCCAGACGATTCTCGAAGCCTACCCGTCCGCGGGAGAGGCGATCGAGGCCTTTTCGAAGCAACCGTCCAACCGCATATAGAGAACTGCGAAATCGTTCGTCCTCACGCTGTTCCCGATCCTATTTTGGTTCTTAACACGCGCCGCGCGAGAATCTATATTCTGGTGACGGTCCTTCCACCCTCACATGAAAAGGTGATCGCCGGTCATGGCCTTGAGCGTTAATTTTTTCCTGGTTATCGTGGCCGCCGCGGCGCTTGTCGCGGCATTCGTCGCGTACAGGAAGACCACGCCCCCGCTTTCCCGGAGGGTGAGAATCTTTCTCACCGGCCTTCGCGTTTTCTCTCTGCTTCTCATCGTATTCCTCATGATGGATCCGCGGCGCATCGTCCGCTCCGAGAGAAGCGAACCGGCGAACGTCGTCGTTCTGGTAGACCGGTCGCAGAGCATGTCTTTCCCTGCGGCGGGATGGGGACCGCAATCCGGTGCGAGTCGTTTCGATGAGGCGCGGGAAATCGGGCGGCGCGTGCGGAACGAGATCGAATCGAAGGGTGCGGTGTACAGCGAACTCTACTTCGCAGGAGGCGCGCTCTTTGCGGCGAGCGACACGATGCGCGCGGATGGTCAGGGGACGGATATCCGCCAGGCGCTGAGCGAAGCTTACAGAAAGTACGAGGGCCGAAACGTCACCGGGTTCGTCGTCATCTCTGACGGTGTCGACACGGAAAAAGAGCTCGTTCGCCGCGGCGTACCGCCGGTGCCAGTCTACGCCGTGGGTCTCGGCGACACGGCGGCTCCGGAGGATGTTCGCATCAAGGACGTGGAGTACAGCAGTGTGGTGAGCGCGCCATCGCGGAGCGTGATCAAAGCCGTCATCGAAAACTCGGGCAGCCGTCTCGGAGGCGCGGGACAATCGAAGACCGTCCGCATCACGCTCGAGGAAAACGGTTCGACGGTGTTCACGAACGATACGCTCTTCACCGCGGCGCGGGGCGAACTCGTCCAAAGGATCCCCATCGAGTTTCGCGATCCGGGCAAACGCCGCTTTCTCGTCGAAGTCACCGTTCAAGGGTACGATGCCGAAAAGGGAAACAACCGCAGGGAGATCGAAATCGACGCGAAGAAAGCGAATCAGAGCATCCTCGTCGTGGACCTTGCGCCCGCGTGGGAGCTTCATTTTCTCGCGGAGTTTCTCCGGCACGACCCGTCGTTCGATTTCGCTGTCGTGTCCGGGGTTGCCGATCACCCGGCTGTGAAGGGTGCGCACGTTATCCCGGAGAAGGATTTCGTGAACAAACTCGAGGAGTACGACGCCCTGGTTCTTATGTCGCTCACGCCTGATTTTCTCGGGCAGGCCGAGGCTGCGGCGATCGAAAACTTCGTCCGCGACGAACGCCGCGGCCTCCTCGTTCTTCCGGGTCCGGGATCGCTCTTCGAGCAGCCCATTGCCTGGCGCCGTCTCTCCGATCTTCTCCCCGTCCAGGGCAGGCTGCCGCTGAAATTCAATCTCCAGTACACGACGCTCAAGCCCGGGCCGCATGCGGGCGAGCATTCTGTGACGTCGGCGCTCATCCCCCTCATCGGTCAAACCGAGTGGCAGCAGCGGAGCCCGCTGCTGGGGTGCTACGCGCCGCTCTCGCCGAAACCGAGTGCCGAGATTCTCCTGGAGACGTCGGAGGCGCGAGCGCCGGCGCTCGTGAGCCAGGAGACAGGTGGAGGAAGGGTCGCCGTCCTCGCCGCGGGGCCGGTGTGGAGGTGGAAGTTCCTCGCGGAGGGCAATTCGGTGTACGACGATCTGGTGTCGCGTCTGCTCGATTTTCTCTCGCGCGGCCGTCAGACGGAGAGGTTCGTTCTGAGATCCTCGAAGAGCGTGTACGACTCGGGCGAACCGGCGGTTCTTACTGCGGAGGTGTTCAACGAGAAGATGCAGCCGGTGACGGGCATTCCCGTGAGGGCCGAGGTATCGAGGGTTACCGAGAACGGCGACGTGCCGCTCGATGTCCTCTCCATGCAGCGCGAGGGTTCGGATGCGACGGCGTTCAAAGCATCGCTTCCGCCGCTCGGTCCGGGGCGGTACCGCGTCACGGGCGAGGCGGATCTTCCCGAACGCACGATCGAATCGCCGCCGCTCGATCTCGCCGTGTCCGATGTGTCGGTCGAATTTCAACGCGTCGAACAGGATCGGCAGAACCTCGAGATGATTGCGAGGCAATCGGGCGGAGCCTACGCGGATGGGGAAGGGGCCGCCGGTCTCGTTGGCCGGTTCGACGTCGCTCCCAGGGTCACACCGGCGACGCGCGAGATGACGCTTCGCACGAGTCTGGCGGCGTTTGCGATCGTCATCGTGCTCCTCAGCGTCGAATGGATCGTACGAAAGCGAGTCGGCATGGTGTAAGACGCAGGGAAAACTCCTTGCACGGGCCGTCCAGATGCGTATACTGTCGTCGTGGGAGGTGGTGGATGTGCGGTGGTTTCTTCTCTCCGTGTTCTCTCTTCTTTTCCCCGTTCTTTGCTCGAGTCAGGTCCTTCTCAACGAGGTCTACTACGATCATGCGGGAACGGATGAGGGGTACGAGTTCATAGAACTCGTGAACCTCGCGGATTCCCCTCGGTCGCTCGAAGCGTACGCGATCGAGTTTCACGACGGTGCTTCCGCCGGGTGGGTCACGATATGGCGGGCAAGTCCCACGGACACCGCTGCGGCTGGAGGTCTCTTCGTGCTCGGCGGCGAGTACGTCGTGCCCCCTCCGGACGCGCACTGCGAACTGGGACTACAGAACGGTCCGGATGCGGTGCGTCTCGTCGCTGGAGGACACGTCGTGGATCTTCTCGGGTACGGTGCGCTCGGTGACGCGCAGTATTTCGAGGGAGCGCCCGCCCCGGATGCCGAATCCGGTACGAGTCTCGCGAGGCATCCCGACGGCGCGGACTCAGACGACAATGAAAGCGATTTCTCGGCCGCGGCGCCGTCGCCGGGCCGTTTCAACACGTCGCGGCACGATGTGGCGCTGCGTCTCGCCGCGACGACGCCTTGCAGAGACGCTCGCCCGGACGCGGGCGTGGAGGTTCTCTCTTTCAGTGCGGTAAACCTCGGCATCGAACCGGTTGGTTCCGGAGCGGTGACCGTGGTCGTGGCGGATTCGACCGATCTCGGCGAGATGCCGGCACTCTCGGTCGAAGTATCCGGTGCAATTCCCGCCGGGGACAGCGCTCGCGTGGAGATTGCGGTCGATCTCTCCCTCGGAACCCACAGGCTCCGCGCGTCGGCGATCTACGGGGCGGACGATCGACCGGAGAACGACGCCCTCGTGATATGGCGGCGCGTCGGCGCCTCGCCCCTCGTCGTGAGCGAAGTGATGAGCTATCCCCGAAGCGGTTGTCCCGAGTACGTCGAACTCTTCAACGGCGGTGCGGTGCCGTACGATCTCCTCGGTCACCGGATACACGACGCCGCCCACGCGCCGGAACTCATCGTAACGACGGAGAGGATCATCCCGCCGGGAGGATTCGCCGTGCTGACGTCCGACGCCGAGGGTCTCTCCGCCTGGTTCCCCAAGATCGAGGCCGGTGTCGTCGTCGAAATCGAAGGTCGCTGGCCGACGCTCAATCAGACGGGCGGTGCGGTCGCTGATTCGATCGTCATTCTCGACGGCGCGCTTCTACCCGTCGAACGCGTGGCGTACCCGCCGCAGCCCGCCGACACCGGCGGGCGAAGCCTCGAGCGCGTCGATCTCTACCCCGGACCGGGTCCGCACACCTGGGTCCTCGCATCCGCCGCCGCGGGCGGCTCGCCGGGGGAGCGTTCGCCGAATTCGAGCGTCGCCCCTCCCGAGGGTCGGTGCGTCTCGGTTTCTCCGAATCCCTTCGATCCGTACCGCTGCGAGGTTCTCGTCGTGACCGTCCCGCCTCGCGACGAGCCCGAGAGGGTCGTCGTCGGCGTGTTCGACATCGCAGGGCGGCGCATCGCCGATCTGGGTACGGCTGCGGCGTTTCCCTCGACGCTCGTTTGGGACGGCGAGGACTCCGAAGGGGGGACCGTTCTGCCGGGGATCTACGTACTTGCGTGCGAGTTTTTTTCTGTGACGAACGGATCACGACGTGTGGAAAGGGTGGTGGTTGGCTGTGGGCGAAGGAACTCTCCGGGCGGTTCTCACTAATTGCCGTTGGGGCGGCGTCTATCGTTTTTGTCCTCCCTGTGCTCTCGTTGTTTTGATCGCGCTCTTCGCGGCCGCTGGTGAATCTCTTGCCTTTGGCCCCACCGTGTCCCGCGGTCCCGGAGAAACGGCTCTCGGCATGGACCGGTCGGTCTTCTCGCTTCTGTTCGAGACGGCATCGAACGGGAGAAGGGCGAACTCGTGGCGCGTCGAGGCGGGCGAGCGGCGTCTCTTCGACGGCGCCGGCCTCTCGGCCACAGTATGCGCGGCCGACGTGCGGCGCGGGGACTGGGGGTGGGGTGTCACGGCCGCCGTCGTGTCGTCGCCGGTCGGGGAAGAAGCGGTGCTCGGTGGAACGATCCTCGCTCCCGTTTCAGAGCGGGTTCGTCTCGCCGGAGATCTGCGTTTCAACGTCGTCGGGTTCTCAGGATTCGAACACGCGACCCTCTTTTGCCTCTCGCTGCACGCGCTGCTCCGTGTGTCGCCGCAAATCGCCCTCTGTCCAGGCGTGGAAGATGTTCGTGTTCGCGGCGAACGGCTGCCCGGCGCGGATGGCTCTCTCCGATTGGCGTTTTTTCCCGGCGAGAGACTCTGCGGCGTTGCCGAGATAACCGTGTCGCGGCGCGGCGTTCCACGCTTCGGCGTGTCCTCGCGGCTCCGCCTGGGGCGCGGCGTCTACCTCGCCGCCGGGTACGAGGATGGAACAGGGGCGCTCAGCGGATCGCTGTCGCTTCGACATGGATCGATGGGTTTCGACGCGGGCGCGAGCGTCCATCCCGTTCTCGGTGTGTCCGAGGCCCTTTTCGTGTCGTGGAGGCGATGACCATGATGACGAGATCGGCCTCCGTTTGGATCAAGCTGTGCGCGGTCGTGACGCTCGCTGGGGGCGTCGCGTGCAGCGCCGGCGGACAGCAGGCTGCGAGACAGAGCCCGATCGACGACGACGCCGGCGGAGCGGATTCGTCGGCTGCGGGGCGCGTTACGTCGAGATCTCCCGATTCGTTGAGCGCGGCCGAGAACGGTTCTCTCGAAAGCGACCTGCTCGACGCTATCGGCGACGGAACTCCCGCGGCGCAGGCGAACGAAGCGGCCGCCGAAAACGACGCCGTCATCGAGCGCAGAACGGCACCGAGCGCGCGAGAAGCGGGTCTCGCGTGCGAGATCGCAGCGATCACGGGATACCGCTCCGACACGCGGGCGCGCTTCGGGGGATGGCACGGTATCTCGGGCGGTTTCAGGACGAGCGAGTCCATGTCCACCGGCTACGTCGGCATCGGCGGACGCGGTGTTCTCGGCGCCTTCCACGCGGGACGGTTCACGCTGCGTGCGGGGGAGCGGCTCGTGCTCGGACGCGGGATCGGGAGTTACGCCGCGTCGGGATCGGGAGCGGTCCGCGGCGGGTTCAGCGTGTCGCCTTCTCTCTCGAGCTGGACGGGAGGCAGCGGTGCGGCTCTCGGTCTCGAGTGGAGAGGCTGGCAATGCCACACGGCCGTTCTCTCCTGCGGCGGGGGGGTCTGGTCGCGGCCGCAATCCGTCTGGGTATCGGCCGTGAAGCAGCTGCCGCGGGGAACGGCTGGCGTGACCGCGGGAGAACAGCTCGCCGGCGCGAACGAGATCGCCGCCGGGGCGGCGCGTCCCCGCGTCATATCCTGTCACGTGTCGTTTCGCGGCGAGGGATTCGGCGGCTCGTGCGAAGTCGCACACATCGCGAGACAGGTCTTCTTCGCCGCTCGTGTGAGCGAGCGGTATCTCGCGAACCGATGGCGCTGGGCGATTCTCGTCTTTCGCGCTCCGTACACGTCCCCGATGGGTGTGTCGGGTCTGGAACCGGTGACGAAAGCAGACCAGGGAGTCCGGCTCGACGTCACGTCGCATCGTGGAGGTGTGAGCGCGTCGACCGTTCTCATCGCCGGCCGCACGTGGTCCCCGTCGCGGCTTCGGACGTACCGGCGTCTCTTCGTGGGGTTCGAAGGCGGCAGACGCCCCATGAGGTGGGAAACGTCCGTGCAGGCCAGATCGGATACGGAGAACGCGTACCCGACGGGCGAGATCGGCCGCGAGATCACGTCGGAGATGTCGCGCGAAGTCAAGCTCCGGGCGGTTGTGGGAATGGGTGACAGCCCGGGGTTCGACACGTCCGTACGCATCGAGGTCCTGCCCAGAATCGATCGTTTCGCATCCGGCGTGCTCCTCTCCATGACGACGGGACTCGCGTCGGACCGGATCGAGGGAAGGATACAGCTCTCCGCGCATTCGCTTCCCGCGGGGAGACGGGGGTTCGCCTCGAGGCCCGGGATCGGGCCGTTCGAGACTCTCGCTCCGCTCTCGGGCAAGGGATCGGATCTGTCGATGCGGCTGCGGGCGCGAATCTGGAGGGCCGCGCGCCTCGTCGTTTTTTACGGTTCGCAGGGGTCGGGAGCGGAGCGTTTCTACGTCGGCGCGGAATACCGCCGGTGACCCGCCAGCCGGAGGTTTTGCGCGATTCTCGCGAGGCGTGATGCGCCGACACGCGCGGCGCGGCCGCTTCCACCGGAGGTCCAGGCGGCAAAACCGCTATGAACACACCAGTTGACAAAGGTCTATCGCGCTGGTACGCTCGTTCCGACTACCGACAACTGAACGATCCGGGACTGGGCCCAGTCCCGAATGACGGATTGGGCGGGAGAGGCGGGCCGAAGGATGGGGACGGGATGCCCAGGGCTGTTTTATTGGATCGCGAGGAGACGCTTCGAATGTCCGACAAATGGCGCATAGCCGGCCGCGCGAGAATGCCCGAGACGGCGTCTATCCTCGAGATCCTGGCGCGTGCGAAGGCCCTCGAGGCGGGCGGCCGCCGCATGATCCATCTCGAGATCGGGGAGCCCGACTTCGAGACGCCAGTGAACATACGCCAGGCGGCGATGCGCGCCCTCGAGAACGGATACACACACTACGGGCCGTCTGCCGGTCTGCCGGAAGTCCGGCAAACGATCGCCAGGTACGTCGGCGAGAGCCGAGGGATGCACGTCGAGCGCGACCAGGTTCTCGTGACGCCGGGGGCCAAGCCGGCCATCTTCTTTTCGCTTTTCGCCCTCGTCGACCCCGGCGACGAAGTGATCTACCCGAACCCCGGTTTCCCCGCCTACAAGGAAACGATCGATGTCTTGGGAGGTGTGGGTGTTCCGATGCCCCTCGAGGAAGAGCGGGGGTTCTCCGTCGATCTCGAACGATTCGCGTCGCTCATCACGAAAAAGACCAAGGTTTGCATACTGAATTCGCCGCAGAATCCCACCGGAGGAATGCTCCCGCGCGATGTGCTCGCGGGGATCGCCGATCTCGCCCAAAGGCACGATTTCTACGTTATTTCCGACGAGATCTATTCGCGGATCGTTTACCACGGGGCGTTCGAGAGCTTCTACGCGATGCCCGGAGCGGCCGAACGGACGATCCTCATCGACGGATTCTCGAAGACGTACGCGATGACGGGGTGGCGGCTCGGGTACGCGGTCATGCCGAAGTCGCTTACGCCGATCGTCACACGGCTCTTCTCGAATTCGAACAGCTGCACGTGCAGTTTCGTGCAAATGGCGGGGATCGAGGCGCTCACCGGACCGCAGGAGAGCGTCAACGAGATGGTGGCGGAATTCCGGGCGCGCCGCGACCTTCTCGTCGAGGGACTCAACCGTCTCCCTGGCTTCAGGTGTCATGAGCCGGCCGGGGCGTTCTACGTGTTTCCCAACACGGCGGGGACGGGGATGACGTCCACGGACCTGCAGCGTTTTTTGATGGAGGAAGCCGGTGTCGCCGTCGTGGCCGGCCCGTCTTTCGGCGAGTACGGCGAGGGGTACACGAGGCTTTCGTACGCCAACTCTCGCCAAAACATAAAAGAGGCTCTCGAAAAAATGGCGAGCGCCCTGCGAAAAGTCTGACGATCCATCGAGGCGACCCAACAAGACCATGGAAAAGCTCGACGTCATCGCTCTCGGCGGCAACGCGATACTGCCCGCCGGCAAGGCCGGGACGATCATGGAACAGGTGGCCATCACGGAAACGGCGATGACCGAAATCGCGGGTCTCGTTTCGTCGGGGAGGCGCGTCGTCCTCACGCACGGAAACGGGCCGATCGTCGGGAACATCGTCATTCGCAACGAGGCGATGAAGGCGACGATACCTCCCATGCCGCTCGACGTGTGCGGCGCGGATTCTCAGGGGGGGATCGGCTACATGATCCAGCAGACTCTTCGCAACGTTTTGCGGGACGAGGGGAGGGACACCGATGTCGTCTCCGTGATCACGCAGGTTCGCGTGGACGAGAACGATCCCGCCTTCAACGATCCCGTGAAGCCCATCGGTCCGTTCTACACGGAGGAAGAAGCGGCGAGGCTCTCGAAGGAACGGGGATGGAAGATCGTCGCGGACGCGCGTCGAGGGTACAGGAGGGTTGTTCCGAGCCCGTATCCCATCGAGATCGTCGAGATCGAGGTGGTCAAGCACCTCGTCGGCCGCGGCGCCGTCGTGATCACCGTGGGCGGCGGGGGGATTCCGGTGGTGCTGAGAGACGGCCGTTACGAAGGAGTCGAGGCCGTGATCGACAAGGATCTCGCTTCGGCTCTCCTCGCTCGGATGCTCGGCGCCGAACGGTTGATCATCATCACCAGCGTGGACGCGGTGTACGTGAACTTCGGCAAGCCGACGGCGAGAGCGCTGTCGACAGTGACGCTCGATGAGATGAAGGCTCTCTTCCGTCAGGGGCAGTTTGCGCCCGGGAGCATGGGGTCCAAGGTCCAGGCGGCGATCGAATTCCTCGAGTCCGGCGGTCGGAGCGTCATCATCGCGCAGCCCGGGGATCTTCTCGACGCCGTCGCCGGAGTCAAAGGAACGACAATCCGCGGGACATCCGCCGATGGAACTTAAGCTGCCATACGGTAGAGGCGAGAGGATCGTTCGAGTCCCCGAGGGGATCCGCGTCGACTCTCTCACGTCGCCCGGTAGGGCTCCGCTCGAGGATTTGCCCGTTGCGTTCGCGGACGCGTGCCGCAACCCCGCAGGCGGCGCGTCTCTGGACGACATGGCCGCGGCGGCGGGAGACGTGGTCATCCTCGTGTCCGACTTGACGCGAAGCCGCGGGGCCGAGGTCATTCTGCCGCTCTGCATCGCCCATCTCGACGAGATCGGTGTCCACCCGTCCTCGATCAAGATTCTCGTCGCGCGCGGCACGCATCGAAAGCTCACCAAGCAGGAGAAGGCGTTTTTCCGCAAGGGCCCGCTCGCTGGAATGGTCCTCGAGGAACACGACTGCGACGATCCCGAAAAGCTCTCCGCTCTCGTTCTCACGCGCCGCGGGACACCGGTTCGCGTCAACATCGCGCTGCGCGACGCGGGACTCATCGTCGTACTCGCGCCGATTTCATTCCACTACTTCGCCGGTTTCGGCGGCGGCCGCAAACTCGTGCTGCCGGGCGCGGCGGATCGTCAGGGCATTCTCGCCAATCACCGCTTGAGCCTCGTGGACGGCCGGCCGGTCAAGCTCCACCCGTCGTGCCTGCCGGGCGTGCTCGAAGGGAACCCGGTCCACGAAGACATGTGCGAGACCGCGACGGCGCTGAAGAGGGTTTTCGCCGTCAATTTCTTCGCCGACATGGCAGGCGACATCGTTTTTCTGAACGCTGGGGACATCATCGAGTCCCACACGGAGGCGTGCGACGCGTACAGAGACGCTCACACGTTCCCGCTCAGCGAGCCCTACGATGTCGTCGTACTGAGCGCGGGAGGCCATCCCTACGACATCAATTTCCTCCAGAGCCACAAGCCTCTGCGCCACGTCGCCCCCGCGGTGAAGAAGGGCGGGACGGTGCTCTACTTCGCGGAGTGCGAGGAAGGTGTCGGCTCGCCGCGGCTCGAGGCGGCGCTCAAGCGGAAGAAGGACAGTTTTCTCAAGGATGCCTACAAACGGTACGACCTCAACAATCAGACGCTGGTCTCGCTCTACGACCTGGGCAAGAACCACGAGATCGGCGTGGTGAGTTCGATCAAACCGGAGGTGCTTTCCGGGTGCGGGTTCAAGCTCTGTGAAGACGCCGATGCGTTTGTCGCGGCCGCGCTCCCGAAGAGCGGCGCCGACAAGATCGGCGTGGTCGCGGAGGGACACAATCTTCTGCCAAAACTAGAAACAGGAGGCGGGGCGTGAGAGTGATGGTTGTCGGAAGCGGAGGGCGTGAGCACGCCCTGGCCTGGGCGGTGAAGAAGTCCCGCGATTGCGGCGAGCTCTTCGTCGCGCCGGGGAACGGGGGCACCGCGGCGATCGCCGAGAACATCTCCATTGCCGCCGACGACATAGACGCCCTCGCGGCATTCGCCGCCGACCGCCGTGTGGACCTCACCATCGTCGGGCCCGAAGCGCCGCTCGTGGAGGGCATCGTCGATCGTTTCGAAGCGGCGGGATTGAGGTGCTTCGGCCCGAGACGCGCGGCTGCCCGTCTCGAGGGAAGCAAGGTTTTCGCGAAGGAGTTCATGCGCAGGAACGGCATCCCTACCGCGGATTTCGTCGTGCTCGACGACGCGAACGAGGCCAAGGCGCAGGTTCGTTCGAAAGGGGCGCCGATCGTGGTCAAGGCGGACGGGCTCGCCGCGGGAAAAGGCGCGGTCGTCGCGAAGACGGTGGAAGCTGCGGAGAAAGCCATCGACGAGATCATGGTCGAGAAAGCGTTCGGTGCTGCGGGCGACAGGGTGGTGATCGAGGAGTGTCTCGAAGGTGAAGAAGTATCGATACACGCCGTATGCGGAGGCGGTAGGGCGTTTCTCCTCCCGTCGTCGCAGGACCACAAGCGGATCTTCGACGGCGACAAGGGACCCAACACGGGCGGCATGGGGGCGTACGCGCCGGTTCCTTTTTTCAAAGATGACATGCGCCAGACGATCTTCGAGACCGTCGTCTTGCGGACGCTCCACGGTATGGAAGCCGAGGGCAGCCCGTTCGCCGGCGTGCTCTATGCAGGACTGATGATGACGAAGGAAGGCCCGCGCGTTCTCGAGTACAACGTCCGTTTCGGAGACCCCGAAACGCAGGTGCTCCTCCCGCTGGTGAAGGGCGACATGCTCGACCTGCTCTGCGAGTCTGCGGGCGGGAACATACGGGAGGATGTGGGTTTCCACGCGGGGATGTCGGCTGCGACAGTGGTCGTCGCATCGGGCGGATACCCGGGTTCCTACCGGAAGGGGCTGCCCATCGAGGGTCTCGATGGAATCGATGACGGCGCGCGGGTCGTGTTTCACGCGGGGACGAAGCGAAGCCCGTCGGGTCCTGTTACTTCTGGGGGACGCGTCGTTGCCGTGACGGCGTGGGGGAATGACCTTCGAGGGGCGTTGAAACACGCGTACGAGGGCGTGAGCATGGTGAAGTTCGAGGGAGCGTACTGGAGGAAAGACATCGGCAAACGGGCGCTGTAGCGTTCGTGCGTCTGCGAGCGCGGACAGAGGGAAGGTGTGCATCGGCCATGGTCAAGACTGCGGTTGTTTCGATCGTGATGGGGAGCAAGAGCGACGAGGGACATATCGAGCCGACGCTCAAGATCCTCGACGAACTCGGCATTCCCTGGGAGAAACGTGTGCTTTCCGCTCACCGTCAACCCGATGCGCTTCGCGCGTACGTGGAGGACGCGGACGGCAGAGGCGTGCGGCTCTTCATCGCTGCGGCGGGGTTGAGCGCGGCGCTGCCGGGTGTCATCGCGTCTCACACGCTCAAGCCCGTGATCGGCGTCCCCGTTCCCGGGGGACCTCTCGGCGGCGTGGACGCGCTCCTGTCGATCGTGCAAATGCCCGGCGGGATCCCGGTGGCCACGGTAGGTCTCGGTTCGCACGGTTCGAAAAACGCCGCGGTTCTGGCGGCGGAGATCCTCGGTCTCTCCGACGAAACGGTTCGCGAGAAAGTCCGTCAGTACCGCGACGGTTTGAAGTAGCGCTCACCGCGGAGAAGTCGCGGGGGAGGGCCGAATGACAAGAGTCCGAAGCGACCACCCCGGCGCCGCTTCTCTTCTCGGCGAGGCCCTGTCGCAAGGCGGGGTCGCCGTCGTGCCTACCGATACGCTCTACGGTTTGAGTTCGCCGATTTCCAGCCTGAAAGGTCTCGAGAGGATCGTCGCGATCAAGCGCTGCGGAAACGATCGCCGATTCCTCTATCTCGCCGCGGACGCGGACATGGTAGAGCGGTACATCGACGGGTGGGGATGCGCGTCGCGGGCGAAGCTCGAGGGAATCTGGCCCGCGCCGCTCACCGCTGTTTTCCGCTGCGGAAACCGCTGTCCCGATTGGATGGGCGCTTCGATCGCTTTTCGCATCCCCCGGCACGCTCTGGTGAGAAAGGCGATCGAAGCGCTTGGCGAGCCGATTGTCTCGACCAGCGTGAACGAAACCGGGTACGCGCCCCTCGAGGTCGCCTACATGTTCGAGAGGCGGTTCGGCGCACTCGTCGATATCATCGTGGATGACGGGCGGCTCGCCGCGGGCCAGCCGTCCACGCTCGTCGATTTTACGGGAGAAGGTCCTCGTGTGCTCAGAGCGGGGAGCTACGATTGGGACGGGGCGGGGAAGCCCTCGAACTGACGGTCCTTGTAGGCTTCGCACCTCGAACAAAGAAGGATCTCGTCTCTCCTGCCTCGGGCGAGGAGCGACCGGTAGCGCCGATTGACCTCCCCGTTCCAGATGTCGAGGACGTGATCCTTGGCGACATCTCCGATCACCGCCCTTTCGTGCGCGTCCCAGCAGCACAGCGTCGCCTTGCCGTTCACGTAGAAGAACATCTCGTTCAATATCTTGAGGCACGGGAAGTTCACCCTCGTGACCCCCGGTTCCCACGGCCAGCGGTAGAACGAGGTGATAATCGGTATCGCGCCTGCGTCCGACCAGAATCGCTTGTAGGCCTCCTGCTCGGGGCGGTTGACCTCCATGTCGATCATGCGGATCTCGATTCGCTCCGCTCCGCCGTGCTTTTTCGCAAGCTCGATGAACCTGAGCGTTCGCTCCACCGTCTTGCCGAAGTCAACGCCGACGCGGGAATGCGAGAACGTCTCCTCGGAGAACCCATCGATCGAGAAGCGGATGACCTCGATCCTCGCGTCGAGGATCTCCATCGCCATCTCCTCCGTCATGAGCTCGCCGTTGGTGTTGAGGTCGATCTTCGCCGTGCCGTCCTTGCGTATGTAGCGCATGATGGCGCCCATCCGCGTGTCGGAGAGGGGCTCGTTGATCATGAACGGCCGGTAGGTGATGCCGAGCCCCCTCGTATCGTCGATGATCTTCGTCCACACATCGTCCGACATGCGGCGCGGCCTTCTCGTCATCGTCTTCTGGGGGCAGAACGGACATTTCGCGTTGCAGGCGAGGTTCGTCTCGATCTGTATGAACTCGGGATGCGAGGTTCTGTTTACCATGGGTTCTCCGCTTCGTGCGCTTTCATGCATCGCCGCGGGTCCTGTCGCCTTCAACGCACAACTCTCACAGGTACTCGCGTATCGCATCGTGGCAGCGCTGCGTGGCGCCGAGCTGGGACTCGACATACGCGCGGGCGCGCTTGCCCATCTCCATCCTCTTCGCGCGGTCCCCGACCAGCCCGGAGAGGGCGTCGAAGGCTTCTTTTGCGTCCGTCACCTCGACGGCTGCGCCGTGCCGGAGGAGTTCAAGCGCTTCGAAGGAATTTTTGTGCACCGGACCGAAAAGGACGGGTATTCCCATGATCGCGGGCTCGATCACGTTGTGGACGCCCGTCGTGAAGCTTCCGCCAATATACGCAATGTCCGCCTCTTCGTAAAGCTCCGCAAGAACGCCGACGGAATCGACGATGACAACCTGTTCTGAACCGTCGGGCTCGCTGCGGGTCGCGTGATCGCTCAGGCGGGCCGCGCGAAGATCGTTGGCTCCCGCCCACGCGAGGAGCGCCTCGACGCGCTGCGCCGAGGGTTCGTGGGGGGCGATGACGACGAGCGTGCCGGTGTCTGCCTTCGCCAGCCCCGCCAGAGGGCCGAGGATATGCGCTTCGTCCTTCGGCCAGGTGCTTCCCGCCATGACGGTGAGACGGCCGTTTTTCTCCAAGCGCGGTTTCGATCCTTTTCGGGTCTGCTTTCGTTCCATCACACGATCGAAACGCGTGTCTCCCACGGCCACGACGCAGCGGTGATCCGGGACGCACTCGAGAAAACGACGGCGGTCGGCATCCGAAATGGCGAGTATCTTGTCGAGCGTCGAGTAGACGGCGCGATAGAACGGTCTGGCGAGAGCGGCGTAGCGTTTCGACGTCTCGCTGAGCGTCGCGTCGATGAGGACCGTAGGAGTTCCCCTCGCGGCGGCCTGCCAGATGAGATTCGGCCACAGGTCGAATTTCACCAAGACGAGCAGCCGTGCCCGGAGAGTGTCGAGGCAGAAACGTGAATTGTCGGCAAAGTCGAACGGCAGGTAGTCCACGAAGCGGACGGTGTTTCCCTCTCCGAGGCGCTCTTTCCCGGAGACGTACTTGAAACCCGTGGGCGAGGTGACGCTCAACGCGACATCGATGTGCGGGTGGGACTGCGCGAGCGCCGTGATGAGCGGCCGGGCCTGTTCGTACTCGCCGACGCTGGCGACGTGGAACCAAACCGGTCTGTCGCGCATGCGCGTGCCGGCTGTCTTCCACCGGTCTCTTACGGCGTCGCGGCCGCGTATCGTGTTTCGCAGTTTCTCGTGGAACGGCGCGGCGGCGTGCACGAACCCCCACGTCAACGGGAGGACGAGGCCGTTGTAAATCGTTTTCTGAACGCGACAACCCGCCATTTCAACTCCGCTCCATCACTCGTGGACGTATCGCGCCGGACCGCGCTTCTCGACGAGATCCCAAAGGGCTTCCTCGACCGAATCGACAGGGATGCCCGCCAGACATTCCTGAGTCCCTCTCGGGCACGGCCTTCGGCCGTTTCGCGAGCACGGGCGGCAGGGGATCGACCGCTCGACGACCTTGCTCTCGGCGAGCGAAGGGTAATAGCCGAACGCTTCCACCGTGGGGCCGAAGAGAGCGATGACCGGGACGCCCACGGCTTCGGCGAGATGCATCAGCCCGGAATCGTTTCCGATAAAGACGAACGAACGCTCGATCACCGCCGCAGTCTCGAGAATTTCCGTCCGCCCGATGAGGTCGGTTACGCGCTCGCGGATCTCCCGCGCGATCGGCGCCGTCGTCTCCGCGTCCCTCTTGTCGCCGACGAGCACGACGTGGTAACCGAATTCGAACACGAGGCGCCGCGTGAGTTCCGTATAGTTTTCCACTCCCCACGTCTTCATCGGCCAACGGCTCCCCGGCGCGAGACACACCATGTCGCCGGCAACGCCGGCGAGGAGCGAATCCGCCGCGCGTTTGGCGGAGGCGGGGACCTCGATTCCCCCCACCCGGGCTTTCATCGGAGGCAGGCCGAGTGACTCGCCCAGCTCGCTGTACCTCTCGACGACCCTCGGAATCCGGCAGGGGCGTTTGAGGAGGATCAATCCAAGGCGCTGAGGATAGTACTTCTTGATGCGCACGCCCGATCCTCCAAGACCCATGCCGAGAATTCGGCTCCGCGTGCTGCCGTGCGCGTCGATGAGCGCGGCGTCGTCCGCGCGGTGGCTTCGCACGACTTGCCAGAGCCCGCGCGCGCCCGCGCCCTCGGTGATGGCGACGACTCGATCGACGCCCACTGCCGCGGCGAAGAGCCCCGCGTAGGCCCGTTTGGTGACCACGGTGACGTCGTCGATACCGCTGGCCTTGAGGTGGCGCAGGAAGGGGCAGAGAAGGATGCAATCCCCCAGGGCGCCGAACCGTATGACAAAGACCTTCATGGACGCCTTTCGCGGAGCGGAACTCAAAACCGAAGTGGACGACCGATTCTGAGGCACCCCGCCTTGGATGTCAATCCTCGCGGGTCTCTCGCCCCGCAGGGGCGCCAAACGCACGGTTGATGCAGATTTACCACATGTAGGCTAATAGATCACCTGCATTTGAGGCTCCGTGGAAATTCTAATATATCTTTCAATTCTTTCATTGATTCCAGGCAATCCGTTGCTTAGTATAAGCATACAAGAGAGTTCAGCGGTCGTGGGGAGGACGCTCGAGAGTTCCAGACGAGAAGGGAAGGAGCCGGGTCAATGCCGAGCAAGCAGGAACTGGGAGAACGCATCAAGAGGTGTCGCCTCGATCGGAACCTCACTCTCAAGGAGGTGGAACTCAAAGCGAAAGTCTCCGCGACACACGTTTCGGAAATCGAGCGCGGGATGACATCGCCGACGGTCGGAGCGCTCGCCAAAATCGCCAAGGCACTCGACACCGAGCCGTCGTACTTCCTCCACATGGACGCGTACCCCGCCGTGTCCGTCGTGCGAAAGAACAGCCGGCGATCGTTCACTTACGAAGACTGGGGCGCAAAGATGGGATGTCTTAGCCGCGGGATCAGTCACGCGCAGATGTCCTGTCTCGAAGTCGAGCTGGAACCGGGTTTGACGCACGCGCCGGAACCTCTGAGTCACACCGGCGAAGAACTGATACACATCCTCAAGGGCGTCGTCGAGATTCACATCGGCTCCGAACGCCACCTGTTGAAAGAGGGGGACTGCATCCACTTCAAGTCGGGCGAGCCTCATACGATCAAGAACATCGGCGACGGACAGTCGCGGGTTCTCTGGGTGGCGTCGCCTCCTTTCAACCTCTAGCCCAATGGGACACGGACCGTCCATCGGGAGAAGAAGCATCATGCTGGACAAAGCCGAGCTGGGGAAGCGGATCAAAAAGATACGTGAAAGCAAACACTTAACATTGAAAAACATCGAGGCCGCGGCGAGCATTTCCGCGACGCACATCTCCGAGATCGAGCGCGGCAAGACATCGCCGACTCTCGGGGCGCTGGTGAGGATTTCGCGCGCGCTCGGCAAGGACCCCGCGTATTTCATCGAAGAAGTAGAACTCGGAGACGTATCGCTCGTCACGCTCGAGAACAGAATCGAGGAATCGCTGAAGGGCGGGGCGGGTACGATCGAACGCCTCACGTCGTCGATTCCCGGCGGCAGACTTCAGGCCTGCGTGATCACTCTCCAGGCGGGGAAATCGCACAGAGGAGATCTCCACAAGCACCGCGGGAACGAGGCGGCTCTCGTTGTCGCCGGACGGATGCTGTTCAAGATTGGGGGCGAGGAGTTCGAGCTGGGCGAAGGCGATTCGATTTTCTACGACGCGCTCGAACCGCATGCCTACGTGAACGCGTCGAGCGTCGAGAAGGCGTCGATGATCTGGATGAGCACGGAACGAGCGGTCACGTAGGACGAAAACGCAAGCGGAACACGAACCCCACGCTCGCGCGAGCGTGGGGTTTTTTATTGACAGTTTTCGCGGAAGTGGTCGAAGATGCAATCGACCCGCGGTGGTTGCCGCGGATCAGGTTCGTGTTCCATGGATCTCGCGGATGGAGGTCGGTTCGTGAACGATGATCGACAATCGCTGCATGACGAGGTCTTGTTTCTACAGGTGGTGTCGATGTTTCAGATCGCGGCGATGCAGCAGATGGGCAAGATTCCGAATCCACTGACGCACGAGATCGAAAGAGACCTCGATCAGGCGAAGCTTTCTATCGACATTCTCGCGATGCTCAAGAAGAAGACGCAGAGCAACCTCAGCGAGCGGGAGAACGAGTATCTGGGGAAGGCCCTCTTCGAGTCACAGATGAATTACGTGGACGAGCTCAAGAGACCCGCGGAGGAGAGCGGTGGGGAGGCGGGGGAAGGGTCGAAGGAAGAACCCCCGAAAGGGCGCACGAGCCCGGCGCCGGACGGCGAGACGAACGACCAGGGCCCCGGCGGGCGCGGGGGGAACGGGTAGCCGATTGCAGGTTCGGCCGCTCGCCGCGGCCGACGCGGGGGGAACGGCTGTCCGAGGAAGAATGTCCGGGGGGCTCGAGGCTCGCCGGCGTGGAAAGGAGATCTATGAGACGCTTCCTTGCGTTTCTGGCTGCCGCGAGCATGATCGCGTTCGCGATGCCCGCTTCCGCGGGAGTCGCGTATCACGGAACTCGCGGTTTGATCCGGTCGCTCTCCGCCGACAACATCGGGAAAGGGAAGCTCAACTTCCAGCTGAGCGAGCACTACTTCCAGTACGCGGACGAAAAGCTGCTGTCGCTGTATCCGGAGGCGACGGT
>CAZYCB010000249.1:0-3742 GCA_964645735.1 uncultured bacterium
CTCTTCAACACGGCCGCCGAGGAGATGGTTGGAGCGGGCGCAATGGACGTCTCACCCGCAGAGTGGCCCAAGGTCTACGGGTGTTTTCTCCCGGATGGAGTGACCCCTTACCCGGCGGATCAGCTCCCGCTTTCGCGAGCCATCATGGGCGAACGCGTGCCTGAGACCGAAGTTCTCATCCGCCATCCCAAGAAACCGCACGGCGTGTGGCTCTCCATGAGTGCCGCGCCTCTCGTGGACGAGAAGGGTTCGGTGAGCGGCGGGGCGGTGGTGATAAGGGATGTCACCCGCCGCAAGGAGTCCGAGGATTCGCATCGCCGTCTCTCGAATGCGCTGGAGCAGACGGACGACAACGTGTTCATCACGGACCGCCAGGGGAGGATCGAGTACGTCAACCCCGCTTTCGAAGCCACGACGGGGTATGCGCGAGACGAGGCGATCGGAGAGACACCGCGGATTCTCAAATCCGGCGCGCACGACGAACGCTACTACGAGTCCCTGTGGAGTTCGATCCTTGGCGGGCAGGTCCATCGCGGCGTTACCGTCAACCGCAAGAAAAACGGCGAACTCTACTACGCGGAACAGACGATCACCCCCATGAAGGATTCGTCCGGACGGATCACCCATTTTGTGGCTGTGGTAAAGGACATCACCGAACGTCGAAAGAACGAACAGCTCGAACTGGAAGTGCAGCTGGCCGCGCTCGTGCAAAAGAAGCTTTACCCTCAGCTCTCGCCGAAGATCCCCGGACTCGACGTGGCCGGAGCGGTCTTCCCCGCGAAGGCCGTCTGTGGAGACTACTTCGATTACCTCACGATGAAAGACGATGGCTTCGGGATCGTCGTCGGCGACGTCAGGGGCCACGGTTTCGGACCCGCGCTCGTCATGGCAGCGACTCGCGCTCATCTGCGTTCGCTCGTCAAGAACCGCTCGGATCTGGGAGAGATTCTCACGGCCGTGAGCCAGACCCTCGCCGCGGATTTGGAAGATGACAATTTCGTCACTCTGCTCGTAGCCCGCATCGACCCACGCATCCGCGAACTGACGTACGTGAACGCCGGACACACCTCGGGGTACGTTCTCGACCGGAACGGCGCCGTCAAAGCGGAGCTGGACAGCACCGGCTTGCCTCTCGGAGTCTCGCCGGAGAACGGACACTGTACCAGCCACGCGATCTCGCTCGATACCGGCGACCTCGTCGTTCTCATTACCGATGGGATCACGGAGAGCGAGTCCCCCGACGGCACACAACTCGAGGCGGCCGGTGCGCTCGAAGTGATCAAGGCCTGCTGTCACGAGCCCGTTCGGGAGATCGTCGATCGCCTGTACGGAGCGGCTCGTGAGTTCGCAGAAGGGCTCCCCCAGGAAGACGACATCGCGATCGTCGCTTGCAGAGTGCAGGAATAGGCGCGGATTCGGGGTTGAGCCCGGCGGCCTCCGATCGTACACTCGACGACGAAATGCAGCTTGAAGGCCGCCTGACTCGCTTGCCGAACCCACGCCGACGACGACTCGCCGCGGGCGCCGTTCTGCTTTTCGTCATCACCGTCCTTCCGTACATCCCCGCATTCAACGCCGGATTCTATTCGGACGACATCGACAACATCGTGAACAACGAACGGCTCAGGACCACCGAGGGGCTCGGGAAGATATGGACCGACCTGGGCGGCACCGCCGACATCTACTACCCGCTGACGTTCACGACGAATTGGATCGAATACCAGTTGTGGGGCGCGAACCCGCGGGGGTACCACGTCGACAACGTGATCCTCCACGCCCTGAACGCCATCCTCGTTTGGCTGGTGCTCCGACGGCTCGGCGTCCCGGGAGCGTGGGTCGCGGGAGCGGTCTTCGCTCTGCACCCGGCTCACGTCGAAACCGTCGCGTGGGCGACCGAGCGGCGAAACGTTCTCTCGTGCCTGTTCTACCTGGTGTCCATCTTCGCGTACCTCGGCTTTCGTCCCCTCGGGGCCCCACGAGGACGCGAGACGGGCGCTGCGCCCTCCGGGGCACGGCCGCGCCTGATGTACGCTTTGTCGTTGGCATTCTTTCTCGCCGCCATGTTGAGCAAGACCTCGACGCTCACGCTTCCCGCGGCGATTCTCCTCGTGACGTGGTGGAAAGAAAACCGCGTCTCGTGGCGGGATGTGCGGCCTCTCGTACCCTTTTTCGCCGTGGCCGTCGCACTCAGTCTTCTCACCGTCGGTTTGGAGCGCAAGCTCGTCGAGGAAGGAGGACCTGGCTGGGGCACTTTCTCGCTGCTCGATCGATTCCTCATTGCAGGGCGTGCGGTGTGGTTCTACTTGGCGAAGACGCTCGTCCCCATCAAGCTTTCGTTCCTCTACCCACGCTGGTCGATCGACGCCCATTCGTGGTTGCAGCATTTGTACCCCCTGTCCGTGATCGTGCTCGGCGTCGTCTTCTTCGCAGCGCGCCGCCGCATCGGCAGAGCGCCGCTCGCAGCCTTCCTCTTCTTCTGCGGCACGCTTTTTCCCGTTCTGGGGTTTTTCGACTTCTTCTACATGATGATGTCGTTCGTCGCCGACCGGTTTCTCTACATCCCGAGCCTCGGCGTCATCGCTCTCGTCGTGGGCGGCGCGGCGCGGGGGTTGAAACGAATGAAGCCCGCGGCCGCAAGAACCGGACCGGTGCTGGCGTTCGTTGTCATAGCGGTCCTCGGTTCTGCCGTATGGCAGAGGGTCCATTGTTTCAGGACTCCTGAAACGCTCTACAGAGACGTGGTCACGAAGTATCCCGAGTCGTGGCTGGGTCACTACAATCTCGGATGCATTCTCGCGGGAGCGAAGCGGTCGGACGAGGCCATCCAACACCTCGAAAAAGCGCTGAGCATGAAAACGAACTACCCCGCGATACGCGGGGACCTCGCCGCCGTTTATGCGGAGGTCGGCCGCGTCGGGGATGCGATTCCCCTCTTCAACGACGCGCTGCGGCAGAATCCGAACGACGTGAACATTCTCACCAATTTCGGGGCCATGTTCGTCGGCACGGGCAAGTACGACGAGGGGATCACGCAGTACAAGAAGGCCCTGCGCATCGATCCGCGGTACGCGCCCGCGCTGAGAAACCTGACGCGGATCGTGGCCTTCAGGATCGACGGGCTCTTCAAGGAAGGCCGGAAGGAAGAAGCGCGCAGCTTCGCCGAAGATTCGCGCGCCTTCGCCGTCCGGATCGGCGCGACGGATCTCGTCCGGCAAATAGACGATCTCGTGCGAGCGAACGTCACTCCCGGCGAGTAGCGGGCGGGACCTGCCCTCCCACTGGGACGAGAAGAAGCGGCCGTCTCGTTTTCCCCTGCACCTCCGCTCCCACGCTGTGCGACCAGAACGCATCGCTTCGCTGGCGGCTGGCGAGCGACCGTGCTACACTCTGAGGGCTTTTCGAGACGGGAACCTCAACCGAAGCCGTTCCGAGAGGAGTTCATATGAAACGCGCCGTTTGGTTCACTGTGGTCATTGCCGCCGCCTCGATTCTGACGGTCCTGTCATGCTCCGACTCGACGAGCCCCGGAGAGAACGCCGATGTCGGGGGCGACTACGTAGTGCTTGCCTGGAACAATCTGGGGATGCACTGTCTCAACGACACGTACGACCAGGCCGTGATCCTTCCCCCGTACAACACGCTCTGGGCACAGGTCGTTCGCAAGGGGAACCCGCCCGAGATCGTCACCTCGGGTGTCACTGTCGATTACGCGATCGATCTCAACACGTACTCCTACGGCAAG
>CAZYCB010000250.1:0-3247 GCA_964645735.1 uncultured bacterium
CCCGCCCCACCCCCATCCAGGCCGCGTCCATACCCTCCCTCATCGCAGGCCGCGACCTACTCGGCTGCGCGCAGACAGGAACCGGCAAGACCGCGGCCTTCGCCCTCCCGATCATCCAGCGCCTCATCGGCACCACGGTCCGGCCCTCACCCCGCGCATGCCGCGCCCTCGTCGTCGCCCCCACCCGCGAACTCGCCGCCCAGATAGACGCGAGCTTCGCGGCCTACGCCCGCGGCACCCGCATCACCCGCGCCTGCGTCTACGGTGGCGTCGGCAAGTCGCCGCAGGTACGGGCCCTCAGCCGTGGCGTGGATGTCCTCACCGCCACCCCCGGCCGCCTCCTCGACCTCCAGTCTGAGGGCCAGCTCCGGCTGGACGCTGTGGAGATCGTCGTCCTTGACGAGGCGGACCGCATGCTCGACATGGGCTTCATCCGCGACGTGCGCCGCATCGTCGCGCTCCTTACCAAGAAGCGCCAGACCCTTCTTCTCTCCGCGACCATGCCCTCCGACATCGCCGGGCTCGCCGCATCGATACTCCACGATCCCGTGCGCGTCGCCGTTTCACCCGAGAGGCCCGCGGTCGAGCTCATCGACCAGTGCGTGGCTCACGTCGAGAAGGGCGACAAGCGTGCCTTCCTCGCCGCCCTGATCGAGGCGCAGGAAGCCTCTCGGGCTCTCGTGTTCACCAGGACCAAGCACGGTGCCGACCGCCTCGTCAAGGGCCTCGAGTCCTCCGGCATCACGGCATCGGCCATCCACGCCAACAAGAGCCAGAACAACCGCACTAGGACCATGGAGGGATTCCGCTCCGGCGAGATCCGCGTCCTCGTGGCGACCGACCTCGCTGCGCGCGGGATAGACGTCGACGGTATCTCGCACGTCTACAACTACGAACTTCCCGATGTCCCCGAGACCTACGTGCACCGCATCGGCAGGACAGCGCGCGCCGGAGCGGCCGGGGTCGCGGTCGCTTTGTGCGACAGCGAAGAGAAGCCGCTCCTCCGCGCCATCGAGAAGATCCTCCGGAACACGGTCCCCTTGGCCTCGGGCCCGGCCTTCGATCGCGCGCGCGAGGAGGCCCGGGTCGCCCGCGCCGCCGCGCCCGCGGAGAAGGACGACCGTGGAGAGCGCCGTGCCTATGGCCGCGGCGACTCCAGGGCCCGGGCGCCCGCGTACGGCGCTCGCGGAACCGCCAAACGGGAGGCCGCCGGGCGCTCCCGAACGGGTGGAAATGTGGGGATCCGGACAGGCAAGCCCACTCCTTTGGCGGCTCGCCGGTAGTGTTACGAAGCCTGTTTGCTTGAAGCGCCGAGAGGTCTTTTTGGCGCTGTACTCCTCGAAGCCCTTCGGTTCGAGGAGTTATTCTTGTTCACACCGCCATTCTGTCCCAATTCACATTGCCAGTTGCACGGCGATGGTTCGAAGCAAGATTGGTGGCTTGCAGCCGGGTACTATAATACCCGTTGCTTCGGCCGTGTACGACGTTTTCGATGCAGGTCATGTGGCATGACTTTCTCGTCGCAAACCTTTTCGATTGACTACTTCGTCAAGCGGCGTGTCGACTACAAGGGGCTATTGACGCAGGCTTCCTCTTCAGAGAGTCTTCGAGCCCTCGGCCGTTCATTCGGAGTTTCATGCGGATCAATACAGAACCGGCTCGATCGCCTGTCGCGCCAAGCTCTCGCGCTTCACGCCCGTTTGCGGGTCTTGGCAGATCCTCGCGAGTCTGTTTGTGCTGACGGGTTCGTCCATTTCGAAGTATCCCGGTACTTCCCGAGCGAGACGGTCATCTCCATCACTTCCAACTCGCGCTTCATCCTCGATCTCAGTCATGCAACACGACGTCGCTCCGGCGCAATGACGTCATACCAGCGCGCCCGTGCGGAGAAGTTATTCACCACGTTCGAATTCGAGCGGGGTGCCGTCACGCGGGGGTTTTGCGATATTCTCGATTCGCTCGCTCGAGAACGACCTCCTGCGCGAATGCGTCCCCTTGTCCTGGTAACTGACGAGAAGCCGGAATACGATTATGCATTTGGGAGACACAGGCTCTTCCGTGAGCTGGACGAGGATCGCCGCACGGTGCGGATCAAGGTCAACTCGGGGATGCCGCGGACTTGCTCGAACCCGCTCTTCGCGTCGAATTACCTCGATAGGGAACTCAGGAAGGACTTGGCTGGCTGCCGTCGGGATGCATTCTGCTTCAGCCGGAATGTCTCGAACGCCATGGCGCGTCTTTCATGCTACATCGTCGAGCATAACTACAGGAAGCGGTTTCGGATCAAGGCACCGGTCTTGGACAGACGAGTGCACGGAGAGGCGGCTGGGATCGCGCGAGCCAAAATCGACCGAAGCCTGGAACAGATGTTCTACGAACGGGAGTTCCTGACGCGGGTTTCCTTGCCCCTGACCCTCATGAGGATTTGGAAGAGAGACTTCATCACACCTCTCAAGCGGAGACCGGAGAGGCTTCCAGCCTATGCAATGGCCTGAAATGGGAAGGATCGGCCGTCAACAAGCTTCGCGACACTTACGACAGATTGAGCTTTCGGATGATCCTGGTATAGTGCTGGCTCGCCTCATCCTCGGGCATGGCCCCCGAGACCTTCCTGAAGAGCGCGAGAGCGCGGCCGTAGTCCTGCGCGTAGAACGCGGCGAGAGCGGCCTCGAAGGGCGCCTTGATGCTGTCCTTGCGCGCGCGGAGCTCCTCGGGATCCCCGTCGTAGAGCTCGAATACGGCCACGAGCTCGCGCTTGCCCTTCACGCCCACCTTTCCAAGGTAGCGGGTCCGGTACTCCGAGCGGTCTGAGAGACCGAGGAGTATACTCTCGCTCGCGACGACGCCGACGCCGAAGTCCTTCGATATGCTCTCCATGCGGCTGGCGATGTTGACTGAGTCCGCGATGACGGTCCCGTCCATGCGCTCGTTCTCGCCGATGGTTCCGAGCATGATGCCGCCGAAATGTATCCCGATCCCGATCCTGATCGCCGGCTCTCCCGCGGCGGCGCGCTGGGTGTTGTACTCGTCCAGCCGCATGTGCATGTCTATCGAGCAGCGCGCGGCGTCCTCGGGCGAACCGGGAAACAGGGCCATGATGCCGTCGCCGAGGTACTTGTCGACGAAGCCGGCGTTGCCGCGGATCGTCGGCCCCATCCGGGCGAGGTACTGGTTGATGAACCGGAAGGTGTCCTCGGGGCTCATTCGCTCCGAGAGCGTGGAGAAGGATCGGATGTCGGCGAACATG
>CAZYCB010000251.1:0-2744 GCA_964645735.1 uncultured bacterium
CGCGCGGTGCGGGTGTTCTTCACCATAGAAGCGTGGAGCTTGCCCGGCAGTTCGACGTCTCAGAAGAGCGGATCAACCACGATCTCGATCAGCTCGATAACGCCGGCCTCATCCGTCGCTACCGCGATGGGGTAAAAATCCTCCTTGCACCGCTGCTGCGAGCCCGGTCCGGCCAGGGTCAGGCCGAGAAGATCCGTATTGCCCGAAAGGCCCTGGAGTTCATACAGAAGGGGGACACGCTCTATCTCGATTCCGGTGTCACTGTCGCTCTTTTCTCGAAGGATCTCAAGGCGGTGAAAAACCTGACCGTCATCACAAACTCGCCGGCCGTGCTTGAGTGCCTCGGCCCGGAAGTCGACACCAGGATCATTCTTATCGGGGGAGAGTACAGCGCAGCCGACCAGTGCTGCTTCGGGATGATGACCGAACGGGAACTGGCGGACATCTACGTGTCCAAGGTGATCATGGGGGCGGACTCCATCGACGTCGTGGCCGGCGCCGTCTTTGCGCGCTTCCGGAGTTTCGGCTATATCCAGACGATCATCCACAACGCGAAGCAGACCATCCTGCTTGCAGAGTCCAGCAAGTTCAACCAGATCCGCGGACTCAAGATCGTCGAGCTCGCGCAGATCAACACGATCGTGACGGATGCCGGTCTTCCGGCCGATGTTCGGGAGCAGGTGCGTCGTCTGGGCGTCTCGCTGGTGGTCGCGGAATAGCATGGCACGCGGCCGCAACGCGGGCATGCAGGAAAAGGAGAAGGTGACATGGGCAGAGGGTTTGCACGTTCCGAGGAGCTGTTCGCCGAAGCCCAGAGAGTCATCCCCGGTGGCGTGACGTCGGCTCGCCATCCCGTTAAATTCGTCCCTGGCGCATATCCCATCTTCATGAACCGCGGCAGGGGCTGCCATGTATGGGACGTGGACGGCAACGAGTACATCGATTGGGTCATGTCGTTCGGCCCGGTTGTACTGGGACACTGTCATCCCCGCGTCGAAACGGCCGTCCAGAAAAGCCTCGCCGAGGGGTTCTGCTTCACGATGGTCCATCCCATCCAGAATGAGCTCGCACGGGAGCTCATCTCAACGATTCCCTGCGCAGAAATGGTGAAGTTTTTTCTCGGTGGTTCTGACGCGACGAGCGCGGCGATCCGCATCGCCCGGATACACACCGGCAGGGACAAGGTGGTCCGGTGGGGATACCACGGATGGCATGACTGGTGTTACGCAGGTGCCGGAAGCGACCGGGCATCGGTGGGAGTTCCGGACGGAGTCACGCAGGACATCCTCACCTTCACCTACAACGATCTCGACTCCCTCTCCCGCGTCTTTGCAGAGAACCAGGGGAAGATCGCCGGGATCATCATGCAGCCGTTTGAGACGTCGAAGGAGCTTCCCCAGAAAGGTTTTCTGGAGGGCGTCCTGCGCATTGCGCACGAGAACGGCGCCGTGGTCATTTTCGACGAGATTCGCAGCGGATTCCGCGTGGCGCTCGGCGGCTTCCAGGAGTACTGCAAGGTCGTGCCGGACCTGACGTGCGTCAGCAAAGCCATGGCCAACGGCTACCCCATCTCCGCAGTCGTCGGCAGGCGGGAAGTCATGGAGGCCGCTGCAAAGACGCGGTTCTCCGCGACATTCTTCGTCAATTCGTTTCCCTCTGTCGCTGCAATCGAGACCATCCGGGAACTCAAGGAGAAGGACGGTGTCGCCCATATGTGGAGGATCGGCCGGCGGCTCTGGGACGGCCTGACGGCGATCGGGGCGGACGAGGGGATTCCCCTGCAGATGGTCGGCCTCCCGCCCATACCGATGCTGAAGTTCACGGACCCTGACGAATCACGGCGCGAGGAACTGCGCAGGGCGTTTTACACGGAAACGACGCGCCGGGGCGTCCTGTTCCATCCCGGTCACTGCTGGTTCCTTTCTCTCGCCCATACCGACAAGGACGTCGATACGACGCTTGAGGTCGCGCGGGACAGCCTGAAGTGCGCCAAGGCGGCGTTGGCGAAGCACCCGGCATGAGAGCACCGGCCGAAGCCGAAGAGACCACCGCGCGATGACGAAACGGCAGGAACGGATCATCGAGATGCTGCGCGGCACCGAGCGGGTCACGGTCGCCGATCTCGCGAGGCATTTCGACCTCACCGAGGCGAGCATCCGTCTCGACCTGACCGACCTCGAAGCGACCGGCCTGATCCGGCGTTTCCACGGAGGCGCCCAGATCCTGCCCTCCTCCTCCTTCGACACTCGGCTCAGCGATCGGCGGTCCGAGAAGGCTGCCATTGCACAGAAGGCGCTCACGCACGTCCAGGCGGGAGAAACGCTGTACCTTGACTCCGGCTCGACGGTTCTCCTCTTTGCGAGGGAACTCACCCAGAGGGAAGATCTCACGGTCGTCACCAACTCCGTGCCGGTGCTCACGTATCTCGGCCGGGAAATCGACAAGAAGCTCATCCTTGTGGGGGGGGAGTACAGCCACGACGACCAGTGCTGCTTCGGCCAGATGACCGAGAAGGAGCTCGCCGGCATCTACGTCTCCAAGGTGTTCATGGGAGCGGATTCCGTCGACATCGAGAACGGATTCGTCTTCTCGCACCTGAGGAACCTGAACTACATCGGCAGGATCCTCAAGAATGCACGGCAGACGATCCTCCTTGCCGATTCGGGCAAATTCAACAGAATTCGCGGCATGAAGATCGTCGACCTCTCCGACATCAGCGTGATCATCACTGACGACGGACTGGG
>CAZYCB010000252.1:0-1833 GCA_964645735.1 uncultured bacterium
TCCTTGGACGGTCCGTATGCTCGGTCTCATCACTCAAGAAAGTCGGCGGCGCGTTCGGCGTCACCTGGGCATCCTCGCGGCTGAGGAGCGAAGAATCATCCAAGACCGATTCTACAAGAGGCATTCATTTGCCAAGATCGGCGAGGCGTTTGAGATCACGCCCAATGCTGTCGAGTGTCGAAAGCGTCAGATCGTCAATGCTCTCAGACCTGTTTTCAGGGAAGACCCCTATTTCGACGAATGGTGGCCGCGGGAGAAATGGACGGGGTCGCGGCTCGTGTATGAGCATGTTCTCTGTCGAGCCTTCAAGGGAGGATTCGACTTGTATCGCCGAAGGCTCGGTAGGATAAGCCGCCGACTGGAACGGGCGTTTTTTTTTGAAGAACATAAGATAGTTTGACGGATCGGGCTCATTTGGTTCGCCTGTATAAATGGGAGGGTACGGGACGCACGTCTCATCCCTCGCCGTCGTTCCGACGGTGGTTTCCCTCGTTCGATTCCTGCCGATTTGATCCTTCCAACCTGGACAGGGATGGGTGGTGGTGCGGTGTGGGATCGTCCAATTCAATCAGATGACCGCAAGTGAGTCTCGCAGCTCGTTGTCTTTTTGCATCTGCGGCTCACGGTAACTCATTTCAAATATTCGGCTTGTGGGGCCTGGGGAGGTTGACGATGTACGCCGAAGCATTCCAAAGCGATCCTTATATCAACTGTGTCGATGACGGTGTTCCTATGTCTGCCGAGGATGTTGGGCTCGTGCTCGCCATTCTGGCGCGCTGGAGCCTGAGGGCTACTGAGCGACCGGGAAGACCGAGGGAGGTGAGGGCGGCAGGGAAGTAAACGACGAAGTGTCAAGCAGTTAGGGCCAATGGGATGGGAAGAATTGACTTGCTACGTCCCGCGTGAGAGGTAGCATGTCTAACTTGTGGGAGGATAGAGGGTTATGGCCAAGACAAACGGAGACGGGAAACGAGGCGCGGCGTACCTCAGATGCTCGACCGATCAGCAGCCGCAGTCGATCGCGGATCAGCGCCAGGAGATCGAGCGCGTGGCGGCGAGTCGGGGCTACTCGATCGTGAAGGAGTACGTCGATGACGGAGTGAGTGGCACCAGCATCGACGGTCGAACAGGTTTCCAGCTCTTGATCAGAGACGGAACACGAGCGGACCGTCCGTTTGATGACGTGTTCGTTTATGACGTGAAACGTTTCAGTCGAGGCGACGCCGATGAAACTGGTTACTACCGGCACCTATTGAAGCAGTCAGGCGTTGACATCATCTACGTGGCGGAATCGTTCTCGGGAAACGACACCGACGACATCGTTCGCTCCGTGAAGCAGTATCTCGCCCGGCAAGAGTCCAAAGATCTCTCCAAGGTGACCATCCGTGGTCAGGTCTCGGCGGCGAAGAAGGGGTGGTGGACGGGTGGCGCGCCGCCCTGGGGTTTCGATCTGGCGTACTTCGATCCAAACGGGAAATTGATCAACAAGGTCCGGTACATGGAGAACGGGGAGAGTCAACTCTTGGACCCAGAGGGCAAGCTCACTCGCACGCTCGCCCGCAAGGAGCGACGGGGGAAGTCCGATGGAGAAATCGTGAAGCTCGTCCCGAGTGCTCCCGATCGGGTGAGGTTGATTCAACGGATCTTCCACCTGTACCTGGTCGATCGCCTAGGTTACAAAAGCATCGCCGACAAACTCAATGGCGAAGGGCTTCCGTCACCGAGGAACGGGAACTATTCGAGCAAAGCCCAAAAGGGTTGGGCGGGGTCAACGATCAAAGGCATACTCGACAACCCCAACTACGTCGGCGACCTCGTCTGGAATCGGAGAAC
>CAZYCB010000253.1:0-3809 GCA_964645735.1 uncultured bacterium
CGAGATCGAGTTCGTCGTGCCCGAGGGAGGGGCAGAGCACGTGACGCTCATCGTCTACGATGTGACGGGTGCACGGGTGACGACGCTCGTGGACGAGGAGAGGATGCCGGGGCTCCAGACGGCTCACTGGGACGGCCGAGATATGAACGGGAACGCCGTAGGGTCGGGAGTCTACTTCTACCGTCTGCTCACGGGCGACGCCATGCTGACGAGGAAGATGGTTTTGCTCAAATAGCGGACGCGCGAGATTCGCCGTTCGCGGGTGCCGCAGCCTGTCGAGCCTGGGCAGCCTGTGGATATCGGCGGACGGGCAATCGCGGCTATCGAAGCCCACCCGGGGTGTCTTTCCTTCCTGTTTCGACACACCACGCTCCGGGTGGGCTCGTCTATACCGGCACGGATCAGGAGAGCCCCTTTTTCTTCATCCACCTCTTCAGAGCTTCGTACGACTTGAAATGCTCCTCGAAGTCGTAAGAGCCGTGCCACTCGCACTCCTCGAACGGATGCTCCCTGCACATCTGCGGACGGTTCTCGTAGATGGAGCACATGTTCGTTCCAGCATCGAGAAAGCGGCACTGCGTGTGGACCATGAGGTACCACTTCTTCTCCTCGATGTAGATCGAGACATCCCGGTGAGCGAGCATCCACAGCAGGTCGTCGAAGTCCCGTTTGCTGCGAGGACGATCGATCTCGAGGGAGAAGTACCGGCAGCATTTCGCGGGCACGCACTGCGCGCACTGCGGGTGCTGCGTGACGAAACGCGGCGTCGTACGTCTGGCGCTGTCTCTCGGGCCCGTTTCGACGGGCTTCGCTTTTCTGGTTCTCATGCTCGGTACAGTCCTCCGGAGTTGATATTCCGATCGTCCATGCGTGTCCCGTGGAACACGTGCCCTCCAACGTCGCAACGTCTCACGGGCGTCCGTAGGCGTGTGGAACGCGCCTCGAACGCACCTCTCTTCATAGTGAAATCCGTGCAGCCGATCAAGCGAGAAATCGCAAGGAATCGCGTGGTGCAAAGGACCATCCGCCGGTACTAAAAAGTGCATGAAATCCATTATAGAGATTGAAGTTATGCTTTGACAACGCCTCCCGGAATGGTGTATATTCTTAACTGTTGGACGGCTGGAATCATTGTGCTCAAACAACGGGGGTTGGCAAAACGACAAAGGATTCCGCCGTTTTTTTGTATTTAGGCGTCTGGCCACATTCCTCAGTCATGTCCCAAGGAGGGCTCCGGATGAAACGGACTATCGCGTCGCTCATCGCGGCGGCGTTCGTTGTACTGCCGCTGACCGCTCTCGCTCAGATCGTCCCGCCCGCTCCGGGCGTGGACCTGCCGCAGGCATACTTCGATCGCATCGCGCAGGATCCTCACGCGTTTCAGTTCCAGCACGCCTGGATCGCGAAAGCCGAGAAGGCGAAGGCGGCCCGGGAAGCCTTTTTAAAGTCGCATCCCGAGGGTATGGACCTCGCATCGCTCCCGGAAGGCATGAGGGAATCCATGATGGTGTCGGGAACGACGTACGTGCCCGTCCTCATGGCGAAGTTCTCGAACACGGGGGCGGATCCGTATCCGGCCGCGAACATGCAGACCAAGCTCTTCGCCGCTCCGCCCGCGGCGTCGATGACGGGGCTCTACAACGAAATGTCGTACGGCACGTTGAATCTCACGGGGACAGTCTTCGGATGGTATCAAGTGTCGAACCTCGACACGTATTACGAAGGAGGGGCAGGATGCTATGGTCTTTGCCAAACAGCCAAGACCGGCGTGTACCTCCTGGAAACCCTCCAGCTCGCCGATCCCGCGGTCAATTTCGGCACATACGATAACGATGGGCCCGACGGGATCCCCAATTCGGGGGATGACGACGGGTTGGTGGACTTCGTGGCCTTCGTCCACCCCGAAATCGGCGCGGAGTGCGGCACCGAAAACTTGTGGTCGCACCGGTGGGTTGTCGGCGGATGGCCCGAGTTCAGCAATAGCCCTTGGACGACGAACGACGCGCGGACTGGCGGTGGATTCATACGGGTGTGGGACTACACGATACAGGCCGGTCTGGGTTCCGTGAATGGCTGCGGCACGGGGATCAACGAAATCGGCGTCTTCTGCCACGAGTTCGGCCATGCCTTCGGACTGCCCGATCTCTACGACGGCAGCGGGAGCGCGGGCATCGGTCACTGGGGCTTGATGGGTTCCGGCAACTGGAATACGCCGCCGAACCCCGCGCACTTCGACGCGTGGTGCAAGTCGGAGCTTGGGTGGATCGTTCCCACGACTGTCGGCGCGACATCCCAGGTCTATTCGATATTGAGTTCCGAGCTGAACCCGCAAGCGTACAAAGTCCCCATCATGGAGGAGAAGTTCGCCCGGCGTAACGTGAACCCCATCGCCGGCTCGTACTCGATGCGGTGCATGCTCTCGACCACGGAAGCCACGGCGCGCGCCTGGCCGGGCGGTGCCGGCTACGGGAACGGCTGGGACGAAGCGGTGGAACGGGATTTCACGTACAACGGCAGTAACCCGGTTACACTCCAGTACGCCTACGCCTATCAAAGCGAGCCGGGCTATGACTTCACGGACGTCAAGATCGTCGTGAACGGCACGGAGAACCTGCTCGCTGAGTACAGCGGGAGCGGTTCGGGGACCGCGACCATAGACCTCACGCCGTACCTGAACGGAAGCGGCGCGACGAGCTATACCCTCCGGTTCCGGTTCACATCCGATCCGGCATGGTCAGACGAGGACTATTTTCCCCCCAACAGCGGGTACAACTCGGGAACGAACGGCGCCTTCAAGTTCGACACCGTTTCCCTGACGGGAGGCGGCGTGAGCTACACGACGGGTTTCGAGGCATACGAAGACGGCTGGCACTACAACCGCGCGAAGAACCCCTCCACGGAGTATTTCCTCGTCGAGAACCGGAACACGAGCGGCGCGCAGTTCGATCAGGCCCTCCACGGTCAGGGATTGGTTATCTACCATGTCGAGCAGGACGTGATGGCTCCGGGCGGCTTGGGGGACACCGGCGGGAGCAACAACCTCGTTGCCCGCGGCATGATGCTCGAGGAGGCGGACAATCTCGCTCACCTGCGAAACAACACGAACCGCGGCGACGCGGGTGATGTCTTCCCCGGCTCGACCAACAACACGACGTTCAATGCGGCATCCGCCCCGAACAGCAACAGCCTCAATGCGCTGGCGACGAGGGGCGCGGTGGAGAGCATTTCGGGCGCCGGCGCGTCCATGACCGCGTACCTCCGCGGCGGCTATCTCGCCCCGGGGATTACATCGATCACTCCCAACTCGGGGAACAATAACGGCACCGTCACGATCACGAGCCTCTTGGGATCGAACTTGATCTACGGGGCGACGTTCTTCCTGAGGATCGGGACAACCCAGTATGGGCTCGGGACGTGCGGGTGGGTCGGGCATGGGAAGCTCACGGGCACGATCAATCTGAGCGGCATCCCGATGGCGGTCTACGACGTTGTCGTCCGCAATCCCGACGGGCAGGAAGCGGTGCTGGCGAGCGGCTTCACGGTGAGCTATCCCACCGGTATCGACAGCCCCGGTGTTCTCGCGGATGCGCTCTTCCAGAATCACCCGAATCCGTTCAATCCCTCGACGACGATACGGTACTCGATCAAGACGCGCGGCCAGGTGACGCTCGCGATCTACAACGCGGCGGGGCAGCGCGTGAGAACCCTCGTCAACGAGGTCCAGTCGCCCGAGGCGGCCGGTTTCTCGGTGGTCTGGGACGGACGGAGCGACAGCGGTTCGCAGGTCGCTTCCGGTGTGTACCTTTACA
>CAZYCB010000254.1:0-8406 GCA_964645735.1 uncultured bacterium
CGAGCTCCTCGGCGGCCACCTCGAATGCCCCTGTTTCCATATCCGTACGGACCATCTCGTCGGGACGTCTCCGGACGATGCCCCGGCACGCGATGACGTCCTCCATATTGAGAGTCTTCGATAGGTCGTCGAGAGCGCCCACTCCTGGATCGACGAGAAGCTGAACGATCCCGGTGCGGTCTCTCAAGTCGATGAACCTCAAGCCCCCGAGGTTTCGCACGCGGGCCACCCAGCCCATCAAACGGACCTCGCCGCCCACGTCGTTCTGTCCGATCTCGCTGCACCTGTGTGTCCGGGAAAACGGGACCACGTACCGCTCACCGCTCATGCGTCACCTGCCGGTCTGATCGTTGAAGTTTTTCCTCGCGAATTCCATGAGGCTCTCGTCTTCGACATCGAATTGTTCCCTCTTCGACATATCCTTCCACTTGACGTGACGGGGCGAGGTGCTTTCGACGATCACGGCGACCTTCGAGCCCCGTTTCTCCGCCTGGCTGAGCTGCGTCTTCAAAGAGCGCATCGAGGGATCGACTTCGACGCGGCCGAACGTCCTCAGCACCCGCGCCGCAAGGAGCGCCCGGCCCGCCGCGCTCTCATCGAGAGAGATGAGATAGAAATCCGGCCCCGTCCGCGCCGGGCCCGCCGCGGCGCCCAATTCCGGAAGCACACTGATGATTCTTTCGAGACCCGCGCTGAATCCGACCGCCGGTGTCGGAGGCCCTCCGCACTCCTCGACGAGATCGTCGTAGCGCCCACCGCCGCAGAGCGCGTTCTGGGCGCCGAGGGAGCCGTGAAGGATCTCGAACGTCGTCCTCGTGTAGTAGTCCAGGCCTCGAACGAGCTTCGGATCGACGTCGTAGCGGCGGCCGAGCGCGTCGAGGTGTCCCCTCACGCTCGCGAAGTGCGCTGCGCAATCCGCGCACAGGTGATCGGAGATCGGCGGCAGATCGTTCTTCACGTCGACGCATCGCTTGCAGTCGAAGACGCGCATAGGATTCTTTTCCGTCCGCGCCACGCAGTCTTCGCACAACCGGCCCTTCATCCGTTCGAGTTCCCGGCGCAGCACGGTCGTGTACGGTTTGCGGCACACCGAACATCCGACGGAGTTGAGCTTGACGGTCAGACCGCTGAACCCGAGAGATTCGAGCGCGGTGATCACCACGTCGATGGTCTCGACGTCGAGAACGGGGCTCATGCTCCCGATCGCCTCGACGCCCACCTGGTGGAACTGCCTGTATCGGCCCGCCTGCGGACGATCGTAGCGGAACATCGGCCCCGTGTAGCAGAGTCTCGACACGCCGCCCCGGCGGTGGAGGCCGTTCTCGAGATACGCCCGGATGACGGCTGCGGTGTTCTCCGGCCGGAGCGTGATGCTCCGTCCGCCCCTGTCGAGGAACGTGTACATCTCCTTCGAGACGATGTCCGTCGCCTCTCCCACCGAGCGGAGGAAGACATCGGTGAACTCGAAGATCGGTGTGCGCACCGGCTCGTAACCGTAACGTTCGAACGTCGCCTCGAAAGCTCCTTCGACACGGCGCCACAGGTAGATCTCCGGCGGCAGAATATCTTGAGTGCCTCTCGGCCTCGAGAATTTCATTCGGACCTCCCTCGGCGTTCCGCCTTCGCCGCCGTCCCCCGCGATTCCCCGGCGCGCATTCCCAGAGCGCTGAAGATGAAGACCCCCGAGCCCAGGGCCGTTCCGAGCGCGTCCGCGCCCCAGTCGAAAATGCTCATCATCCTGCCCGGCACGAAGCTCTGGTAGATCTCGTCGAGCGCTCCGACGCTCGCACCCACAGCGACGATGAAACCCAGCGTGGCCAGGCGCGACCGGCTCACCGACCACCCGACACCCTTGAAGAGCAGAGCACCGAGAACGGAATACTCGACGAGATGAGCGATCTTATCCTTGTTGATGAAATCCGGCCCCGGCGCCGTCAAGGAAGGGATGGACGACACGATGAAGATCAGCAGTACGTAGCCGACGACGATAACGAGAGACCGCCGATTCCGGGACATCTCCCATCACACTGGCCTTCCCGATGTATGGATCGAGTTATAACCCTCGCCGCGAGGTGCGCCCCTGCGGGCCGTGCCGGATCTACCGGTCCCCGAACCGCTTGAAGATGGCGAGCACCTCTCCGACGCCGGCGGCTTTGCGCACCTCGTCACGGAAGTTCTCGTGACTGAGGAGCCGTGAGATTTTGGCGAGGATCTTGATGTGATCGCGGCGGCTGGCCTTGGGCCCCAGGATGATGAAAAACAGATCCACCACCTCGCCGTCCAGCGCGGCGAAGTCGACGCCCATCTCCGTGCGGTAGAAACCTGCCACGAGCGCTTCGACGCCGTCGGTGTATGCGTGCGGGATCGCGACTCCGTTGCCGATCCCCGTGCTCATGACCTTTTCGCGCTCGATCACGTCGCGGAAGACCTGGTCGAAATCCGCGATCAGCTTTTTCCCGTCCAGATCCTTGAGGATCCGTTCGAGAAGAGCCTTCTTGGGTCCCGGTTCGATGCCCAGGACGATATTCCGTTCGTTGAAGAGCTCCGACAGCTTCACCGCAAACCTCGCTCTGCTTTTTGGGACGAGTAATAGAGATACAAAATATTTTGAATCCGCCGCTGTGTCAAGGCCTTACTGAGGCCGTGGACCCGGAAGGCCCGGAAAAACCGCCGAATCGCTCGAAGAGCAACCGCGTTCGCTCGAGCCGTTCTTGCGAGAGCGGCTCGAGACCGCACACACCGACGGCCTTCAGCAGCTCGATCGTGTCGTCCGCGCTCGCCGGGGATCTCGCCTTGTCGAGGAGCGCAGCGACGGCGGCGATACTTCGCTCGAAATAGGGCGCCTCGCGCCGAGCTGCGGCCAGGACCGTTTCCGGAAGCACGTCGCCCGACACGACCACGCGAAGAGCGCGTGCGTCGATCACGCCCTCTTCCGAAAGCGCGGTAATTTCGCTCTGCTTGCACGCACCGAGTGTGTAGGCGCCGAAGATCACGCCGAAGATCACGCGCGTGGCGTCCTCCCTCGTCCCCTCGAACCTGGGCCGGGACGTATCGGCGGCGAGAGCGAACCCCGCCCCAGCGAGCGCGTCCGCCTGGACCCAGAAGCCGTTCACCGAGTGGGGGTGCGAGAAGGCTGCATCCCCCGGCGCGAGGCTCGATGGATCCACCGGGATCTCCGTCCGCTTCGCGACGACGACGGCCTTGTCGTCCCGTCTCGACGAAGACCGCACTTCGAAGAGCGCCACAGCGTCGAGCGCCTTCTCGTTCTCGAAGAACTCGTCCACGGGCATCACGTACAAATCGAATCCGCGCGGCCACTCTCCCGTGCACTCGGCGAGCACGACGGGCCGGCGCGTCTCCCGGCTGATGAGCGACCGGAGGGGCTCGTAGATCCTCACCGCGTCTCCGGCGCGCGGCCGGGTCGGAACGCCGACGCGTATGACGTTCTTCTCGAAGCCGCCTCCGTCGAAGAGCGCGCTCACCGCGATGGCGACGACGAAGATGGTCACGAAGACCGTCAGCCACCTTCCCATGTAGGAAGACAGCATGCTGACATCGATGACTCTGACTTTGTTTTTCATGCCGCGGCTGCCATGACTCCCGCGAGCGCCGGCCCCGTGGGCACGGCATGCTCTTTTTTACATGGTTCGGGGGCTGGGGGTGCGGCTCACGAAGACGCGAAGGCTGTCCACGTCCATGATGTACTTCTCGATACCGTTCGGGACGATCACTTCGGGCGCGAGAAGGTACCTTCCCGGCGGTTTTCCGCTGAGGTCCACGAGGACCGACACGTCTCTCGACGAGAGTCCGTCGAGGAGAGCCTTCGGGCCTTCGAGCGTCAGCGAAACCGTCTTGGGAAGGACTTCGGCGACAACGTTCGCCTCGTCGACAAGAACGGTCGGAGGGATGTTCGCGAGAACCCGCTTGTCTCTCGCGCTCACGTAGAGACCGACCCTCACCCTCCTCGGTTCGGAGGCGATGACCGTTTCGTCGAGGTCCAGATCCACTTCCCTTTCCCCGGAATCCCTGATCCTCGCGAGATCGATCGGCTTCGTGTGCACCTTGTCCATCCGTTCGACGATGCTCTTCGCACCCGTCACCAACACCCACGCGGGAACCGCTTCGGGGACCGAGCTGAGGAGCTGGTCCCCGGGAAGGGTCCCGGAGAGCGAAACGGCGACACGGGCCCTGCGGGTCAGGAGCCTTTCGAGCGTCACGTCGACGAGAAGGGGAGAGACGATTCGCACCTTCCGCGGCTCGACCCCCGGGGGCAGGGCCACGTCGGACACGGACAGCCTCTGCGTGAACCGCCCGGGTTCGGAGCGGTTCATGTTGAGCGAGACGCTGATCTTTTTGAATTCGATGAGGAGCAGATCGCGCCGCGTTCCCGTCACGGCGATCTGGACCTCGCGGGGAACTCTGCCCGTGACGGTGAGCGTGTCGGCGAGGCTCGCGAACTGGAGAGGAACGACGAACAACCGCTCATCCTCTTGCTGGCCGATCGCATTGAACCAGATGACCACCGCGACGAGAAGCGCGAGCAGCTTCACACCGAGGTTCGAGAAAATCCCGCGCGCGAGACTAACGACCGTCATGATCCTCCCGGATCACGAGTTCCTGCCCCACCTGGAGCACCTCTCGTTCGGAGAGCCCGTTGGACCTGCGTATCGAGGCGACAGTGGTGTTGTATTTTTTCGATATCGCCCAGAGAGTCTCACCCTCCCTCACCCGATGGACCTTCTTGGCTAAGACACGGCTCTTTACCGCGGGGGGCGGGGGATACTTTTTGAGGTAGGAAACAACGCCGCTCGCGACCGCATCCGCGATCGCCTGCCTTCCGTCCTTTGTTTTCAGGAAAGCGGCGTCCTTCGCGTTGGTGAGAAATCCCGCCTCCACGAGCACGGACGGCATGTCGATCGACTTGAGGACGGCGAACGATTCCTGTTTGACCCTGCGTCCCGGCGGCAACCCCTGCCGATCGGTCGCCTTGAGTATTTCCTCCGCCAGAAGAAGGCTACGCTGCATCATCGCCTGCTGGTTGACATCCACGAGCATCTGCATGATGTCGCCGTTCTCCGGTTCGTCGAGTCCGAGCTCCTTCGCCGCTCTGTCGCGGTCGGCGAGCAGCTTTTTCGCCGTCGACTCGGCGCCCGCGGGGGAAATCAGCCACACTTCCACCCCTCCGGCCCCCTGGCGCGGCGCCGTATTCAGGTGGATGCTCACGAAAACATCCGCGTCCTTCTTTTTGGCGATACGTGTCCGCTCGACGAGATCGAGGAAGACGTCCTTGTCGCGCGTGAGCACCGCTTTAAAGCCGCGTGTGTCGTTGATGGCGCGGGCGGCTCGCTTCGAGATATCGAGGGCGAGATCCTTCTCGATGAGGTTCTGCTTCCCCTTGGCCCCCCAGTCCTTTCCGCCGTGACCCGCATCGATGGCGACGACGAGAACGCGCCCCGGGTTCTCCCCCGACGTTTGCACCGCCGCGGGCGCCGCCGCGGGCGCTGGAGAGTCCATCGCCGCCGTCTTGCCTCCATGCGGCGTGCGGTCTTGGGTCGTGCCGCCCTCCGTCCTCTGCGGCTCGGATGCCAAGACATCGATGACGATCCGGTCCGGCATCCCGTCCACCGGATCGAGCGAGTGATCGTCCCACGACGCCGCGCGCCGGAGGTCGAAAACAACCTGTGTACCCCAGGGAAGACGATTGACGCGGATGCGGCGGACAATGCCACTCTCGATCGGGCTCTCCCGCAGGTCGCGGGACGCCGCGACATCGGGGAGGTTCACCGCGATCCGGTCCGGGCCGCTGTACGTCCGGATCTCGTACCGGGGTTTGCCCGAGAGGCTCAACACGAGGCGAGTCCTGTCCGGCGCCAGTGTGTGACGGATTTCGGTGAGCGTGGCGCGCTCCGGCACAGCCGTCCGGCCGGCTCGCGGCCCGATGGGCGCGAGAAGCGCAAGGGCGATGACGATCGAGATTCGTCGCATACCGAGGGTACTCACCGTCAGCATCCTTTGAAAACACACGGCTTAAGACAAACCGTTGCCGCGCGGATCCCACGAACGGCGAATCGAACTGGGATTCCCACCGCGCACACGGACCGTTCCTGTACTGTTCGAGTATTAAGGATAGACCCGCCGGAAAACACTTGGCAAGCGAGAATACGGGACCCGGCTAATCCACAACTTCCCGCCCGGGAAGCACATAGGCAAGCGGATTCGTCCTGTCGCCTTCGAGGAGGACTTCGTAGTGGAGGTGAGGGGCTGTGGATCGGCCTGAGGACCCCACGCGGGCGATGACGTCGCCCCGCTTCACCCGCTGGCCCATCTCCACGAGCACCTTCGAACAATGTGCGTAGCGCGTGACAATTCCGTTCCCGTGGGATATCTCCACCGCCCAGCCGAACTCGTACCACCTGCCGGTGAACGTCACCGCCCCATCCGCGGTCGCAACGATCGGCGTGCCTACCCGCGCGGAGTAGTCCACGCCGTAGTGGGTGGCGGCACGTCCTGTGAAGGGGTCCATCCGGCGGCCAAACCGGCTCGTGATGAAGCCGGACGAGACCGGGCGGATCGAGGGGGTGGCGTTGAGCAGCCTCTTGTCGCCGGCGAGTTTCGCGATGATTTGTTCGTAGCTTTCCCGCTGGAGACGGGCTTGGCGGGTGAGCTTGTCGAGGTCTTTTTCCAAAAGACCCACCGTGGAGCGTGCGTCCCCACCGAGGCTGGAGAGCGACAGGTCGACGCCGAAGTCCGGCCCCCCCACTCCGACCTCCGCGACATCCGCGTTCAGGTCGTCCAAATTGGCGAGCAACCGGGCCTTTTTCTGGAAATCGAAGTTCTGCTGCAGTTGCTGCCCCAAAGACTCCACGCGCTTGGCGTACTGGTTCATTTTCGCCTTCAGGACGGCGTTCTCCTTCTCCACCGCAGCGAGCTGACTCGTGTGGAAGAGCTTGGACGAGGATCTCACCAGAACGAAGGCGGCCGAGGTCAAGAAGAGGGCCACGAGGCTTATCACCCCGAATGCCAACCACTTGGGAATGCGGACAGTCTTGAGGTTGCCGCCCGCCTCCGGCATGTAGAGAAATGTGAAGTGTTTGTTTTTCATCGTTTGGGAACTGGCCCCCCGGGGTGACAGGCGGCCAGGCTAGCCGAGAAACAGGGGTGCTGTCAAGGACATTCTCCCGAACTTCTTGAAGGGCAGCAACCTTCATACCATGGCTCGGCCCATAAAAAACAGGAGGTTACCGGGTTTGACACCCGGCAACCTCCTCGGTTTCCGCACGTCACGAGCCTGTTCTTCACCGGCCGCCTGTGCGGAGAGTTCGGCTTCTCCTAGTTTTCGATGTACCCCTTCAGGAACTTCGCCCTCGACGAGTGACGAAGCCGAAGGATCGCCTTCTCCTTGATCTGGCGGATGCGCTCACGCGTAAGTCCAAGTTCCTTGCCAATTTCCTCTAGCGTCAGCGGTTCCTCGCCGTTGATGCCGAAGTACATCGAGAGAATCAGCCTCTCGCGCTCGGAAAGCGTGCCGAGCGCTTTTTCCATGTCGTCGCTCAGGGCCCGCTCGTACGTCTCTTCGTCGGGCATGGGCGCGCGCTCGTCCTGGAGGTAGTCCACGAGCGACGTATCGTCCTGGTCGCTCGAGTACGGGTCATCGAGGGACACGTGTGTGTTCGCGATGTGCATGGTGTCCTCGACCTCTTCCTCCGAGAGCTTGAGCTTCTTCGCGATCTCTTTCGCGCTCGGCGCCCTTCCAAGCTCCTGATCGAGCTGGCGGGAGACCTTGCCGATACGGTACAGCGTACCCGCACGGTTCAGCGGCAGCCGCACGATTCTCGAGTGCTCGGCGAGCGACTGGAGCATCGCCTGCCGGATCCACCACACGGCATACGAGATGAACTTGTAGCCGCGTTTCTCGTCGAAACGGTGGGCCGCCTTGATCAAGCCGAGGTTCCCGTCGTTGATCAGGTCTTCGAGGGGCAGGCCCTGATTGGAGTACTGCTTGGCGATGGACACGACGAAGCGCAGGTTGGCCTTGACGAGCCTGTCGAGCGCTTTCTTGTCTCCCTTTCGTATGCGGCGGGCGAGCTGCTGCTCCTCCTCCCGGCTCAGGAGCGGCGTGCGGTTGATTTCATGGAGATAGACGTCGAGGCTGCGATTGCTTCCGTAACCTTCGACCTCGTTGTTCTTTTTTTCTTCGTCGATCATGACTGCTCTTTTCGTTGGCTGCGCCCTTTGACCTCGGGCTAGATCGTCCGGGCTACCGCCTAGTTCTTGTCCGGCACGACCAGTACGTACCGCGATGTCTTTTCCCGTCTGACGAGAAAAGCGATCGGGTCCTTGCGTTCTTTCAGTTTCTCCGAGACGGCCACGTACTCCTTCAAGTTTGCCACTGTTCGCGAGTAGATC
>CAZYCB010000255.1:0-4623 GCA_964645735.1 uncultured bacterium
CGTAAGAACGAATCTACACGGACTCTCGGAATGTGTGCGTTCGCCGGTGCGGCGCTACGACTCGCGGCGCTCGCCGCGGCGGCCGTCATCGCGCCGGGAGCGCTTGCCGATCCCGACGCGGCCGCCGCCGACTTCGCATTCGTCACGACGACGGACTACATCACGGGAAACTCCTCCGTCGTGTGGAATGACGGATCGCACACCCACGACAACAATGTGAGATCGCTCCACAGCGACGCCGTGGCCCGTTATTACGACGGGCTCATCTACGTCGTGAACCGGATGGGGGCCGACAACATACAGATTCTCGACCCCGAGAACGATTTCTCGACGATCCGGCAGTTCTCCGTCGGGGCCGGGTCGGATCCCCACGACATCGTCGTGCTCGCTCCCGGCAAAGCGTATGTCACGCGCTACAACACGAACACGATCTGGATCGTCGACCCTTCGCAGGGAATACAGACGGGATCGATCGATCTCTCGAAGCACGCCGACGCCGATGGCAAGGCCGAGGTCGACATGATGTGCCGCGTGGGAAGCCGCGTCTTCGTCACCGTGCAGCGCCTCGACAGGGACGCAATGGGGTGGCCGCCCGTGGGGGAGAGCTACGTGAGCGTCATCGACGTCTTGACAGATGCCCTCATCGATACCGATCCATCGATGGCCGGCGTGCAGTCGATACGGCTCGCGGGCACGAACCCCTACTCCGACATACAGCTCAACCCGTTCACGGGGAAGCTCTACGTCGCGTGCGCGGGATACTGGGGGCTTACGGAGGAGGGTGAGGGAGTAGAGGCGATCGATCCGGTGTCTCTCGAGTCCGAGGGGTTCCTCTTTCTCGAGACGGCAGCGGGGGGCGATATGATCGATGTCGAAATCGACCGGGGAACTCACGGGTACGCGATCATGAACGACGCGAGCTTTAACACGGTGCTCATCTCTTTCGACGCGGCTTCCGGAACGAAAACGGGCACGCTCTACGCTCCAGGCGGTTACGTCCTCCTCGATATCGAGGTCTCTCCGTGGAGCGAGCTCTTCGTCTCCGACCGGACGGCGACGCTTCCCGGCATACGGATCTGGGACGTGATTTCGGACACGCAGATCACGGCGGCGCCGATCGATCTGGGGCTCCCGCCGTCCGACATCACGTTCAGCCTTTCCGTGCAGACCGGTGTCGGCGATCCGCCCGCGGCCGGTGCCGTCGTTTCCCTCGGCGACGCCTATCCGAATCCGTTCCATCCCGCGACGACGATTCCTTTCGCGCTCTCGCGGCGCGCGCGTGTTTCTTTGAGCATCTACGACGCGCTCGGAAGGCGAGTCCGCAGCCTCATCGACGAAGAGAGGCCCGGCGGGCCGCAGGCGGTCACGTGGGACGGGCGGGCTGACGATTCGAGGCGTGTGCCGTCGGGAGTCTACTTCGTCGAACTCGTCGCGGACGGTACGGTGCGAAAAGCGAAGATCGCCGTCCTGAAGTAGATTTTGCCCTGCAGAAGGCCGCTAACCCCATAGGTTTGACCCTTGTCGCCCTCCGCGAACCCGTGTATCATGGACGCCGGGTGGCCAAGCTCGAATGGAAAGATCGTTCGAACGAGATTTTCGAGCGCTCGGTGAGATCTTCGAGTTCACCGGACGGTTCGCGGCGGCCCATCGGATCGACGAGTCGCTCAGCTTCTCGATCCATCTTGTCGTCGAGGAACTCTTCACGAACATGGTCAAGTACAATACCGGTGCCGGCCATCCCATTCGCATACGGTTGAACGCCGACGATAGAAAGCTCTGCGTCGAGCTCGTCGACGAGGACGTGGATCCGTGGGATCCTGACGAAGCTCCCGACGTTCGCGTCGATCGGCCGATCGAGGAGCGCCGCGCGGGGGGGCTTGGCCTCTATCTCGTCCGGTCGATCGCCGACAAGCTGACGTACGAATACGAGAACCGGCGAATGAAGATCACGGTCATCAAGAACCTGGAGCGTTGAAATGTTCGAGGTACGACAGGCAGGCGACAAGCTGCAGCTCGTAGGAAGGTTGGATGCGTCGCAGATCGAAGTCGCCCGAGAGGCGATGGATCGCCTGCGTGCGTCGTGTGTCGTCGATTTCGGCGAGTTGGAGTACATATCGAGCGCTGGGCTCGGCATGCTCCTCGGTGTTCAGAAACGGATGGTGGAAACGGGCAATACTCTCAAGCTTATCAACATGAACCGGCACATACGCGAGATCTTCCGCATGGCCGGTTTCGATCGCATCTTCGACATCGAGTAGGGCTTCCCACCTGTACCGCCTCTCGGCCGGGCTCACGGCCCGGACCGAACGGCGCCTGTTCTTGGGGGTCAGGCGTGTGTGCCTTGAAACGGCGGGCCACCTCGGATAGTCACCAACTTTTGGAACCGTCCCCGGTATTTGAGTCAAGCGACCGAGATGAGGCATTCGTCGAGGCCTGCTTGGCAGGCGAACGAAAGGCGTTCGAAGTGCTGGTGGACAGGTACGAGAAGAAACTCTACAACGCGGCCTACAGGGTCCTGGGCAACACGGAGGACGCGATGGAGGCGACGCAGTCCGCGTTCGTCAAAGCGTACGAGAGGCTCGCCACTTTCGACACCTCTCAACGCTTCTTCCCCTGGATGTACCGCATTCTCGTCAACGAATCCCTCAACATCGTCAACCGCCGCAAACGCTTCGAAGAACTGGATGCGCAAATTCCAGTGCCCGGGAGGAATCCGGAGGAGAAATACGGCGACGAGGAAATGGCCCGGCACCTCCAGGCGGCCCTGCGCGAGCTTCCTCCGGGCTACCGCGTCGTGATCGCGTTGAGACATTACCAGGGGTTTTCGTACGAGGAGATCGGCGCCATTCTCGGCGTCCCGGAGAAGACTGTCAAATCCCGTCTGTTCACGGCGAGACAGCGGTTGAGAGGCATACTCGAACGCAAGGGCATCATTGCATGACGGAGTCGTGACAAGGGGCGAGGTTATGGACGACGCGCGAATCGAAGAACTCATGTGGCTCGAGATCGACGAAACGATCTCGTCCGCCGACCGGGAGACACTGAATACCTATCTGAGGGGTAACCCGGCAGCGAGCGAGCGTCTTGCGGCGCTCCGGCGGATGACGCTCCTCTTCGGTCAGGTGGGCGAGGTCGATCCTCCACAAGAACTCCGCGAACGCATCCTTCGCGCTCTCGAGACCGCCACGCCGCCGCGCTCCCACCGGGCGGGCCTCTTTGCACGCTCCGGGACGGGAGAAAAGAAGGCCGGAGTTCTCGACCGGTTCGCCGCGCTGTTCGCGCCGCGCCCGGCGTGGGGGCTCGCCGGAACCGCCGCGGCCGGCGTCTTGATCGGCGTCGTCGGCTACCACCTGATCCGTTCCGGATTGGATAACGGCGGGTCCGCCGATAACTCGCGTTTCTACGGGTCGATGAACAACGAGACTGTCGATGCCAACGGCGCCGTCCTCCACATCGACGTCGAAGGCGTCACGGGCGAATTCAGGGTCCGCCGGGACGGGTCGCACGTCTTCACCGAGCTCGATGTCCGCTCGGAGAGAGCGATCGAAGTCACGCTCGATTACGATGGACCGCCGGTCGATATTGCCGCGGACGAGCCTTCGCGGCTGCCCGGGAACGAGATGGCGGTTCTCGAAAAAGGCGTCCGCGTCAGACAGCGGGGGAGCGGTACGTACCGGTTCTCGTTCGCCCTCGCGAAGGACGCCGCGTCGCCCGTGACGGTGAGCGTGCGTTCGGAGCCGGGGAAGCTCCTCTATCAGACGAAGGTCCTTCCTCCGTTGCGCGCGGGCGCAGGGGAGCGGCAGCCGGAAGAGTCGCCGGAAGAGTAGTTTTTCGCGCCAACTTCGCGCGAATTTGTCGGTAATTGGTACAGCAGCCAGGAACGAGGCAATTCTAACCCGTTAACCAAAAGGGGGTCTCAAGATGAGTGGACGAAGCAGAGGTCTCCTCGGAGTCTTCGTGGTGGTCGCCATCGTGGCGGTCGCGTACTTCTCCTTCTTCTATTCGCCGCCGAAAGAGAACGGACTCGAAGGCGCGATCGGCACGGCGGACCGTTACCGGGCCGACCAGCTTTCGTCCGATGACGTCACGCTGAACGGTCAGAAGGCGGGAGAGTCCGCCGTCGAGGTCGCGGACGTCATGTCGGACGAGCAGCTTTCCGGTCTTTTCGGACGCCTCTCCCCGGTGGAGAGGACGGACTTTTTCCAGAAGATGAACCTTTCCGAGGCCGCGTACGGCAAGATGGACTTGGCCGAGCGCGCCGACATTCTCGAGAGGCTCACGCCGGCCGAAAAGAAAACCATTCTTGGCCGCTACAGCTTCACGATGGAGCGCTACACGGCCATGAGTGCGGCCGAGAGGGCCGACATTCTCAATAAGATGACTCCGGCCGAGCGCGCCGACGTGTTCGATCGCGTGATCATCACCGCCGAGCGCTACACCGCGATGAGCATGGAGCAGCGCGCTGAGATCTTCGATCGGCTGAAGGTCGCCGAGCGCGTGGATGTCATGGACAGGGTCGCGAAGTTCGCGCCGAAAAAGAAGCGCGTCGATGACCTGAGCACCGCCGAGCGCGTGGACATCCTCGAGAAGATGACGCCGGCCGAGCGCGCGGATCTCTTCGAG
>CAZYCB010000256.1:0-1818 GCA_964645735.1 uncultured bacterium
CAAGTCGGCCGGACTCTGGAAAGGACACCGTTACAGCAACGCAAGGCTCAAGTCCATAGGGTGGCGGCCGAGAGTATCGACGGAGGAAGGGCTGAATCGAACGTTCGAGTACCTTCGGGCCGTCGAGTCGTCGGGCGCAAAAAGCTAGATGGAACGATCCTTCCTGGCGAGATCCGCGTGGCCGTGGCATATGAATTGCATAGCTGACGGCACGGCGAAGTGTATTCGCTTGTGAGATTGACAGATAACACACCGTCCGACGCTGTCTAGAATGGTCAAACTCGAAAAATATCGGGATGTGCTCTTCTCGACGCTTGCCGAGATCACGAGTCTTATCGTCGGGGGGACGGACAAACAGAAGATCATCCAGCGGCTCCTCGACGTATCGCTCACCGTGCTGGAAGCGGAGAGGGTGTACCTTCTCGAGCTTCAGGAAAACAGGATCACACGATACTCCAGATCGAAGGTGGACCCGAGAGTTCATGTCGACGAACTCTCGGAGACGCCTGTCTTGAGGAACTGGATGATCAGGGAAGGGCAGGCCGACAATAACCCGGGCGGCGGCACGGAGCTTGGTTTCGACCTTCCTTTCATCGCGAGCCGGTGCCTGGAGGGCGAAGAGGCCAGCAGAGTCATCATCTCGTCGCCGCTGGTGGCCAGACGGATGATCTTCGGTCTGCTGGTCGCGATACATGCGAGCGAAACGGGAAGGTACACGCGCGAGGATGAGCAGCTGATCACGGTGTTGGCCAATCACGCGGCGGTTGCCCTCGAGAATCAGTTGATGTACAGGAAAGTCGAGAGGGAAGCGATCACAGACGAACTCACCGGCGTCTACAACTACCGCTTCCTCGTCAGTACGCTGGAGCGAGAGATCAAGAGTTCCACGCGTTTCAGGCAGCTCTTATCGTTCGTCATGCTCGACGTCGACAACCTCAAGAAGTACAATGATCGTCTCGGTCACTTGTTCGGGAGCCAGGTCCTGCGGGACATCGCGCAAATCATCAGAGGCACGTGCCGAGAAATCGACCTGGTGAGCAAGTACGGCGGCGACGAGTTCGGCGTTGTATTGCCCAGGACCGACTTGGACGGCGCGGCAATCGTCACGCAGAGGATACTGAAAGCGGTCGAGCAGCATCGGTTCGACGGTGAAACTACCGCCCTCCTCACCTGCAGCGCCGGCATTTCGTGTTTCCCCCACGATGGGCGCACGGTCCGAGATCTCATCGCGAGCGCCGACAAGGCACTCTACGAAGCGAAGCGGGCCGGCAAGGGGATCCTCCGGACGACGAACGATATAGGGGCGAGGTCAGAGAGCTGAATTAGCTCTTTGAGCTTCCGCTAACATAACCTATACTCTACAGTTAGATCTCGAAATCCTAGTTCGTGTACGCATCCTCGGGGGGGTGTGGGCGTTCAGCAAGGAGGCGAAAGGGTGGCATTGTACTTGGTTACGGGCGGAGCGGGATTCATCGGGTCCCACATCACCGAGGCGCTGGTTCGGGAAGGAAACCAGGTGCGTGTGCTCGACGACTTTTCCACGGGGAAACGGGCGAACCTCGAGCCGGTCGAGGGAAGATGTCAAGTGATCGAGGGGGATATCCGGGACCCGGAGACGGCGGAGAAGGCCGTAGCGGGTGTGGATTACGTGATTCATCAGGCAGCGCTCACCTCCGTGCCGAGGAGCCTTAGGGAACCGGGCGCGACCAACGACGTCAACGTCAAAGGGACGCTCAACCTGCTGATCGCTGCCAGAGACCACCGCGTCAAGAGATTCGTGTACGCTTCCTCTTCGTCGGTTTATGGAGACAGCCCGGT
>CAZYCB010000257.1:0-1648 GCA_964645735.1 uncultured bacterium
CTTTCGCGTTTTCGTGATTAGATCGTCCGCTGTAATCATCTGCGCTGCCCTTCCGGTCCTATGGCATGGAAGAAGTCGCGCACCAGGTCAAACGAGCGTTTGTGTTTGCGGTCCATAGTCACAAGGCCCTTCAGGTTGACGTAGTCCCACTCCTTCGGCTGCTCGCCGCCAAAGCGATGAGGGTCGCGGTAATCGCTGTAAACCCAGATAACTCCACCGACGATGTATCCCACGCGCCTGCCGTCGTATATCTGCTCGAGGTGGGATTGGAGCAGTTTGCACTGATAGTCCTCTGAGTAGTCGCGCCCGAAGATGCGGAACGGGGTCTTTGTCGTCCCGCCCAATGGCGCGCCCGCACCGAACTCGCTGACCAGGATCGGCTTCGACGGATACATCCTGTTCAGCGTGTCCAGAACGCCGCCTAGATCGTGAATCGAGCCGTAGTACCATCCATAGTATTCGTTGACGCTGATGACATCTACGGAGTCGAAGCTCTTGTCAATCTCGCGCCGGTCTGATGCGAACGAAACCAGCCGGGCCGGGTCGTAGGCCTTTACGCACTCGCACGCCTTGCGGACGTATTCCGCCACAGCCGGCTTTTCGGACGCGAACTCGTTGCCGACCGACCAGAAGACCACGCATGGATAACACCGCTGCTGGTCAATCATCAGCCGCAGATACGGGCAGGCGAAGCTGCTGAAGACGTCCGGGGCGGACAGGGTCTCGGTCGAGGTCTTCCATGCCGGTATCTCACACCAATTGAGTAGTCCCATCTCATCGCAGAGGTCGTATGCGTAGGGATGCATAGGGTAATGAGCACGGACGAAGTTCGCGCCCAGCGATTTGATCTCCTCGAAATCCGTCTTCATTCTATCGAACGGCAGTGTCGAACCGTGTCCGAGAAGATCCTCGTGCTTGTTCAAGCCCTTTATCTGAAGCGGCCTGCCGTTGATCTGTATGCGCGCTCCTTCTGTCCTGATATCCCGAAAGCCGACGCGAACCGACAATTCGTGACCTTTCTCGCCCGGGAGGACTGCCTTCAGCCTGTAAAGGACAGGCGTATCAGGAGACCACGCCAGGACTTTTTCGAAGCGGAGTCGCTGAATCGCAATGCCGTTCTCGATCTTCACCGGGGGAGCGGAGCCGATGGGCCGAACCTGGTTGCCCGCTGAGTCGGTGAGTACGAACGTCGGCCCGCGACCGCGGGCGGCTTCGTCACTCAGTCTGGCGGATACCTCGCACGACCATCCATCCTCGCTCATTTTTGTGGTCATCCACAGCGCGGTTATCGCTTCCTTAGGCCGAAGCTCGAGGAAAACGTCGCGCGTCAGGCCGCCGTAGTTCCACCAGCCGTTCCACGCCTTATCGGGTATGGCATTGTCCGTGATGGTGTTGTCAACCTCGATGACCAGCGTGTTCTGGCCGTTCGCGCGGACCGCGTCGGTGAGATCGAACTCGAAGGCAGTGAAAGGGAACCGGTGACTTCCCACGGGAATACCGTTCAGCCACGCCTTCACGCGCAGCGCGGCCCCTAGACAGTGAAAGATGGCACGGGCGCTATTCCGAGCGGCAGGCATCTCGAAGGTGCGGCGATACCACCCTTTGCCCTGGTAGCTAAGCTTGTCGGCGAATGTGATATTGTAGGACC
>CAZYCB010000258.1:0-2130 GCA_964645735.1 uncultured bacterium
GACATGGCGCTAACGACTTACCTCGAGGCGATCCGTCAGGGAATCTGGGAGGAAATGGAACGGGACGAGCGCGTCTTCATACTGGGAGAAGACGTGGGTGTCTACGGCGGGGCGTTCAAGGTCACCGCGGGAATGCTCGATCACTTCGGGTCCAATCGTGTCATCGACACGCCCATCTCCGAGTCGGCCATCGTCGGCGCCGCGATCGGCGCCGCGTACATGGGGATGCGGCCGATAGCGGAGATGCAGTTCATCGATTTCATATCGTGCGCGTTCGATCAGATCACGAACGTTGCCGCGAAGAGCCGGTACCGGTGGGGCGCGGGGGTTCCCATCGTGATTCGCGGGCCGAGCGGAGGCAACACCCACGGCGGGCCGTTCCATTCTCAGAACGTGGAGAGCTTCTTCCTCAACACGCCGGGATTGAAAATCGTACAACCCTCGACGGCATACGATGCCAAAGGGCTCATCAAAGCGGCGATCCGCGACGAAGACCCGGTACTCTATTTCGAACACAAGTTTCTCTACCGGAGGATCAAGGACGAGGTGCCTGACGGGGATTACACCGTCCCGATCGGCAAAGCGGCCTCGAGACGCGAGGGAGGCGATCTGGCGATCATCACGTACGGGGCCGCGGTGTATACCGCACTCGAGGCCGCCGATGCCCTCGCCAAGGACGGCGTTGGGACAGAGGTTCTCGATGTCCGGACGCTCGCTCCGCTGGACGAGGACGCGATCCTCGAAACAGCCGCAAAAACAGGAAAGGTAATCGTTCTTCACGAAGCGTGCCTCACGGGCGGAGCAGGCGGTGAGATCGCGGCGAGAATCGCGGCGAAGGCGTTCGACTTTCTCGATGGGCCCGTAGTGAGGGTCGCGGCCAAAGACACGCCGGTTCCGTACAGCCCGCCCCTCGAGGAGTTTTTCCTCCCGCAGGTCGGCGACGTGCTCGAGGCGGCGCATCATCTTCTCGACTACTGACCCATGCGTGGAACAGTGGACTGACCGGTAACTGCGGGCCGGGCCCGCGTCCCAAGGAAGGCGAAATGAACACGGATGTCATCATGCCCCAGATGGGCGAGAGTATCGCCGAAGGCACGGTCACGAAGTGGCTCAAGCAGATCGGTGATCGCGTCCGGAGAGACGAGCCGCTCTTCGAGATCTCGACGGACAAGGTCGATGCCGAGATACCGGCGCCGGCCGAAGGGGTTCTTGTCGAAATCCTCGTCAAGGAGGGCGAAACGGTGCCGATCAACACCGTGGTCGCACGCATCGGGGCGGAGGGAGAGTCGAAAGCCGTGCCCGTAGAGCGATCCCCCGCGGCGGCGGGAGAAGCACGCGCTCCCCAGCCGTCTCAGGAGGACCGCAAGCCGTCTGGAACGAAACGCGAACAGGCCCTTCCCGCCCCGCAGCCGGAGGTTCCCGCACGGACACGCGAAGAGGAGGCAGCGTACAGGCGAAAGACGAAGTCCTCCCCGGTCGTCCGCAAGATTGCCGGCGAACGCGGCGTGGACATCTCTACCGTCGAAGGGACGGGGATCGGCGGGCGCGTGACCAAGAAGGACATCCTCGCGTACGTCGAACAGCCGTTCGCGCCGGCGGCGGCCGCACCGGCTCCATCTCCGGCGAGCCCGCGCGTCGCGCCGCCCTCGCCAGGATACCGGGCCGCTCCCGTCGCCGCCGAATCGGTCCCCGCAGGGGGGATCGTTTTTCCTCCGGGCGAGCGCGAGATGCGCGAGAAGATGAGCATCATGCGAAAGAAGATTGCCGAACACATGATCCAGAGCCGGAAGGTTTCGGCACACGTGCAGTCGTGGCAGGAGTGCGACATGCACAACATCTTCAAGAGACGCGATGCGCTCAGAGACGAACTCGAACGCTCCGGGGTGAAGCTCACCGTCACCGCATTCATCGCCGAGACGATCGTCCGCGCGCTGCAGGCGTTCCCGAAGGTGAACGCCTCGGTCGAGGGCGAGGACACGATCGTCTACCACAGGGATGTCAACCTCGGGATCGCCGTTGCGCTCGATTGGGGCCTGATCGTCCCCGTGGTGAAGCAGGCCCAGCAGATGAGTCTCCTCGGGATCGCCGAAGCGATCAACGATCTCGCCGAGCGGGCACGAACGAATCGGC
>CAZYCB010000259.1:0-12959 GCA_964645735.1 uncultured bacterium
CCTCTTCGACAGGGCCCTCCGAAAGCTGGGAATCCACGAGCGCGGCAGTGACACGCCCCTCGGTGGCGAGCACCACGGACGTGTCGATGACGTTCCGAAGCTCGCGTATGTTCCCCGGCCAAGGGTAGGAAACGAGCTTCTTCAGGACGTCCTTCTCCACGCCTCTCACGTCTTTCCCGTGCCTGCGGTTGGCTTCACGCAGGAAGTAGTCGACGAGGATCGGGATGTCCTCCTTTCGTTCCCTCAGGGCCGGCAGATAGAAGCTCACCCCTTTGAGACGATAGTACAGATCCTGCCTGAAGCGCCCCTCCCTGACCGCCAACCCGAGACTTCGATTCGTCGCCGCCACCACACGCACGTCGACGCGAAAGCTCTTCACCCCACCCACGCGGATGATCTCTCCCGTTTCGAGGACTCGCAGCAGCCGCACCTGCATGTTCGCGCTCATCTCGCCGACTTCGTCGAGGAAAATCGTCCCCCTGTCTGCCCGCTCGAACACGCCCGAGCGCTGGGCGATCGCGCCCGTGAACGCGCCCTTCTCGTGGCCGAAGAGCTCGCTCTCGAGCACTCCCTCGGCAAGCGACGCGCAGTTGATCGCCACGTACGCCTGGCTACGGCGGCGGCTGGCGTAGTGCACCGCCCGAGCGATGACATCCTTGCCTGTGCCGCTTTCCCCCTCGATGAGAATCGGCACTTCCGTGGGAGCGACCTGGAGAAGCGCCTCGATCGTTTCCTCCATCTGCGCGGATCTCCCAACGATGCCGACGACGGACTTGATCTCCGCGATCTTGCACCTGTGCTCGATCGCGGCCTTGAATCTCGCCGGATCCATCGGACGCTCGATGTAGTAATCGACGCCCTCCCGCTGTTCCGTTGAGCGCACCTCGTCCGATTTCGGGCCGCCGACGACAGTGATGTCGACGACGGGATAGCGCTTTCGAGCGCGCCGGACGACCGTCATGTACGTGGGGCCGGTGACGCTTTCATCGAGGAGGAGAAGATGGACGTCGTCGACGGTGGAGGAGAAGATCCCGGCGGGCTCGTGGAACACGACGAGGTTCCAGATATCCGCGCGGGCTATGCTCTGAAGGGCATGGCCGATTGTCGGGTCTTCCGTGATGGCCAGTAACTGAAGTGTCTTTTCAGCCAATGAGTTTCACCGGAATCTCACGTTAGGAGATTCCTGACAACTTGTCAAAGTCAATGTGCACCCTGGGGATGGAGATCATAGGCAGGCGCATGCCGGCCTCGCCCCGGCCATCCTCCGCGCGGTGCTCCCGCGCACAGGCGCGTCAGCCCTTTCAACGGCTCCCCGAAGAGTCCGGACCCTCGAATTGCTTGAGCTTTTCTCGCAGGGTCTGGCGCGAGATACCCAGAATGCTCGCTGCCTTCGACTTGTTGCCGTTCGTCTGCTGCAGGGTGCGCTCGATCTGCACCCGCTCGATCTGCCTCAATGTCATGGGGTAGAAGCTCGTCAGCACACGCGCCGCTTCCTCCCCGGTGGTGCGAATCACGCCTCCCCTGTAGATCTCGGGGGGCAGGTGGTCGAGAAGGATTTCATCCTCCGCATCGAGCAGCATGGCGCGTTCGATCACGTTCTTGAGCTCGCGAGCGTTCCCGGGCCAGTCGTATTTGATCAGCGCCTCCATCACCTCGCGGCTCGCCGGTTTGACTTTCTTGCCGAGTTCCCGGTTGAACTTCTCGATGGAGTGATTGACCAGAGCCGGGACATCATCTTTTCTCTCGCGCAGCGGAGGTACGTGTACCGGGATTACCTTCAGGCGGTAGTAGAGATCCTTGCGGAAGGACTTCTCCTCGATGGCGCCCTCGAGGTCGCGGTTCGTCGCCGCGACGATCCTCGTATTCACACGCAGGTCCTGCAGTCCCCCGACGCGCCGGAATGTCTTGTTCTCGATCACGCGGAGGAGGCGCGACTGAAGCGTGACGCCCATCTCGCCGATCTCGTCGAGAAAAAGAGTCCCTCCCTCTGCGAGCTCCACCAGTCCCTTTTTGCGCGTCTTCGCATCGGTGAAAGCCCCCTTCTCGTAGCCGAACAGCTCGCTCTCGAGAAGCGTCTCGGGAACCGACGCGCAGTTGATCTCCATGAACGGGCGTTCCTCGTCGTGACTGCACGAGTGGATCGTTCTCGCCACCAGCTCCTTCCCGACGCCGCTCTCTCCAGTGATGAGGATCGTGTTGGCCTTGCTCTTTCCTATCTTCTGGATTTTCGCAAAGATCTCCTTCATCGGAAGGCTCTGACCCACGAAATTCTTGAAGCCCGCCTGGCTCCCGGTCTTTTCCTTGAGGTAGGCGATCTCGCCCTTCAGCCGGTGCACCTCCAAGGCGTTGTGGATCGTGATTTTGAGTTTCTCCAGACCGAAGGGTTTGAGCACGAAGTCGTACGCGCCCGATTTCATCGCTTCGACCGCCGTGTCGACTTCTCCGTACGCCGTCATCATGATCACGGGGACCGTCGGATCCACCGCCTTCATCCGTTTGAGCACGGCGATTCCGTCCTCTCCCGGAAGCCTCAAGTCGAGGAGGACGAGATCGGGCGATTTGTCTTTGAATAGATCGAAGCCCTTCTCCCCGTTTCCGGCATCCACGACTTCGAAGCCGTCCTCCTTGAGTGCCTCGCCGAGCGACCAGCGAATCGTCTTTTCATCGTCAACGATCAGAACCATCCTCGACATCGTGCTGCTCCTTGCTAGCGTGAACGCCCCGTCACGGCGGTTTGAACGGCGCCGCGCGGAAGACGGATCGTAAACCGAGTCCCTTTGTCCAGAAATTCACATCGGATCTCGCCGTGGTGTTCTTCAACGATCTGCTGACTAATCGCGAGTCCCAAACCCGTTCCCTGCGTCTTGGTGGTCACGAAAGGCTCGAAGAGTCTTTCCCTGATCTCTAGCGAGACGCCCGGGCCGTCGTCCACAACGTCGATCCGGACGGACCCCTGCGTGCGCCCTTCGGCGTCCGGCTCGCTCGTCAGAAAGATCTCCACCGTGTTGCCTCCATCGCAGGCGTCGATCGAGTTCAAAACGAGGTTGAGCAGCACCTGCGACAGCTGGTTCGAGTCCGCCATACACACGGATCCTTCGAGTTCGTCGCGCATGCGAAGCGCGATTCCCTTTTTCGCCGCCTGGTCGGACAGCAGGCTCACAACGCGTTCGGAAATCTCTCCCGGCGCGCACACACGCATCTGCGGCTTCGCGGGTCTCGCGAAGCTCAGAAGATTGCGGACGATCTCGTCGAGCCGGCTCGTCTCCTCCAATATCGCGCGAACGTACTTGAGCTTGTCCTCGCCTCCCGCCAGGCGGTTTGCCAGCACCTCCGCACTCGTCGCGATTCCCGTGAGCGGGTTTCGAATCTCGTGGGCCACACCCGCCGAGAGCTGTCCCAGCACGCGAAGGCGGTCCGTCCGCCTGACTTCCGCCTCGAGCTTTTTCTGCTCCGTGAGATCTTCGAGAATACCGACGAGAACCGTTCCGTTGAGATTGTCATCGTGCATCTTCGTAATGCCGAGCCGTCCCGGAGAATCCACGGCGTTCTTTCCTCGGTAGGTCACTTCGAGAACTTGCGTATCCTCGTCCGATTCCATGATCGACCGGAAGATTCCCCCCGCCCCCCGCGGGACCCGGAACAGTTCGTCGAAGTGGATTCGCGCGCCGCTACCGAGCCCCGGACACATGTCCGAGGCCAGGCGGTTCCAAAAGACGATGGATCCCTCCAGGTCGGTCGTGACCACGCCGCTGTTGACGTTGTCGAGCACCTTCTCGTTGAACCGCCCCAGCTGCCTCAGCTCGCTGATATAAGACGCGTTCGCCACTTCTTCCGCCAGTATGGTTTGGATCGTCGTGAGAAACGAGTAGTCCGTGCGGAGTTCGATGTTCGACCGGTACCGCTTCTCGATGACGAGGAAGCCCCACACGAGGTTACGGTACCGCAGCGGCACGACGGTGAGCCTCCACGGTTTGATGCGCTCCAGACACGTACTGAATGCTCTCTCCTCGTAGCTTTCGATCGAGTGTATTTCGAAACCGCGGGGGTTTTCCCGCCAACGGCTGCCCAGGAGCCCGCACGCCCGTGACAGCGTCTCCGTCCCCACCTGGAAGGTCGATCGCGGCGCGAGGCGCACGCCGTCCCTGCTAAAAAGGAGTAGCGCCGCACCCTCCGCCTTCTCGTAGTTCACGAGGGCCATGAGGAATCGGTCGAGCGCATCGCTCCAGTTCTCGTTTTCCGAAATGTCCCGGCCCATCTGATAAAGGATCGTCAGCTGCGAGAGCTGCTTGCGGAGCAGCTCGTTCGTCATCTGCTCCTGCTCACGGTCTCCGAGCGACGAGCGCGCCGCCCCGCTCTGACCGCCGACCCTCTCTCCGTCGGGCCTAGGCCCGCGAACGGCGCGCGCCAGCTCGTGGCGTTCGCACAGGCCCCGAATCATCTCGGCGGTCTTGACCGGATCCGGGGGCTTGGGCACGAAGTGCTGGATGCCGGCATGGATCAGGTTGATGAGAAGGCTCTTGGGCGGATTGGACGCCGCCACGAGGAGGACTCGGTCCGGGAAGCGCTTGCGAATCCCTCTGACGAGCGCGGCCGCTTCTCTCGGGGGACCATCCGCGTCGACTACGACGACACGGTGCCGCCCCCTCGCGAGCTTGCTCATCGCGGCGGACGGAGCCCTGGCTTCCGCGGTCCCCACTCCCCGTTCCTCGACGGCCGTTCTCAGCGCCCCGAGGAAGCCGAGGTCTTTCGAAACCAGGAGCACGTGCGACGGATCGGCTTTTCTCACGCTGGGATCGTTCATGATTTGCACCGCGTCGGAAGGGGCGTTACACCGGATCGGCCGGACACTGGTTAGTTCCTTACCACAGCCCGACCGGAGCATCAATCAAAATGTGGAAAACCCCTCAACCGAAACGGCGCCACGCGGGATGGCGCTTCCGGGCTGGGGGTTCGGAGAGCCGAAGTGCGCCGCGCGAGCGCCACCCTGCGGGGAACAAAACAAAAAGGCCGAGGCGAGACGAAGCAGGTCTGGCCGCGGCCGGAGACAGCAGAGATGACAGCGCGTCAGAAGGTCAACTGCTGCAGGATGTAAGACTCGAGGTGCTCGCGATCGGCGTCGCTGATCCCCGTAAAAAAGCACGCAATATCGTAGTTCGAGCGGTTCTTCTCTTCGGATTCCGGTTCGCTCCGCACCACCACACCCTCACACGACACCTCCCGCTTGCGGTCCGATCGACCGCCGATCGTCTCGGGGAGAAGGAGAACGATTTCCAATCGCGTCAGCGGAGCGATGAATGTCGGTGACGAGAAATAAACGCCGTTGGCGCTCACGTTGATCGTCTCGACGTGCCCGCAGTCCTTGCCGCTGAGCTTTATCTCCATGGCAAGCTTGGCAGGAGCTCGAACTGATCTTCGTCGTTCGCTTCGGGTCATCTCTCCACTGGAACCTGCCGGCGACTCCTCGCCTGTTCGAGCCGCACGCGCGGCCCGCATCCGTCCGCACGCCGAGGACGCCGAAAAGGCTTTTGTGCTTCGCGAATGCGCCAAAAGCCGTCCCAGCGTCCTCGGGTCATGCGTTCATCTACTTCTTCTTGTGCCGATTCTTCCGAAGACGCTTCTTGCGCTTGTGAGTGCGAATCTTTTGCTTTTTCCGCTTCCTTCCGCAGGGCATGACCGGACCTCACTCCTTGTAATCTACTCGTTTCCTTCGTTGTTCACTCTAGCCTTGAGTTCGTTCGAAGCCTTGAAATACGGGACAAGCTTCGCGGGGACATTCACACCGTCTCCCGTTCGCGGGTTTCTCGCCTTGCGCGCGCGCCGTTCCTTGACCTTGAAGCTGCCAAAGCCGCGCAGCTCGACCTTGTCCCCCTCGGCGAGCGCCCGACAAATATTTGCGATGATTTCGTTTACGACGATGCTCGTGTCCTTCTTGTTCAGTCCCGACTGTCTCGAGATCTCCTCGACCAAATCCGCTTTCGTCATTACTTGTCACCTCATCTCGTTGTGGGATCTGACCCGTGAAAGAGTGCTCCGGTTACGCATTCCGAAGGCCCCCAACGGCTGCCGACGCATTTTTCTAATTGTAACGGGGCAGATGAAACCCAACCATCCGGCTGGAGCAAAGTACCACATCTAGCGAGGTGGTGTCAAATAATAATTTACGGGATTATGTATTTGAGGCTGATCCGTTCATCCCCAGCCGCCGGGAGCACCCGGCCAATCCGGCCCATGAACCTCTCGAGGAAGGTCGAACGGGGCTCTCGTTTGACGACCCTGGGCTCGCCGGAGATCCCTCCCATCCGCGCCGCCATGAGAAGCGCGTCTTCGTACGTGCCGATGCGATCGATAAGACCTGCTTCGACAGCCTGGTCTCCCGTGTAGATCCGTCCTTCGGCCAGTTCGCGAACGCGCTCGACGGAAAGATGCCGACCGTCGCTTACGGCGCGGATGAACTGGTCGTATACCTTGTCGAGTATCCCGCCGATGTAGGTCTTCTCCTCGTCCGTCATTTCTCGATGCGGAGATCCCACATCCTTATAGTCCCCCGATTTGATCACCGTGACATCCAATCCGATCTTGCGGAAGAGTTCCTCCGTCCGAAGGTACGACGCGAGCACCCCGATGCTCCCCGTGATCGTCCCCTCGTGAGCGACGATCGAATCCGCCGCACACGCCACGTAGTACCCTCCGGACGCCGCCACCGATCCCATTGCCGCAACGACGGGTTTTTGTTCTTTGACCTTGAGCACCTCGTGATAGAGAGCTTGCGAGGCCGCCACTCCCCCTCCCGGACTATCGATCCGAAGGAGCACGGCTTTGATGTTATCGTCGTCGCGATACCGCTGGACCTCCTGGATCTTGTCGAGGTCGTACGTCAGTTCGCCCTGCACATCGACCACGGCGACCGCGTCCCCCAGGGCCATGCCTGTGCCACCCGCGACGAACCCGAGATAAAGCACGACGAAGAAGAGACTGGCGACGGCCGCGGCCCCAAAGAGGACGAGAAAGAGAACGTTGCTTCGCTGCGACATAGGAATCCCTTCGAAATCGAGGCCAGACGGGGACGCTCGCGACCATCGCGATGAGTCCGACGGTTCGCGCCCGCGTTGTGCGGACGCTTGAAGGACGATATCAGAGATTGTTTTGGAGTGTCAACGCCGGCAGATCGGGAGAGCCCGTGGGCCAAAAGGCGGCATGCGCCTGAAAAAAAAGAGGCCCCCGCCTTACCGTGTGCCTGGACTCGCTGAACAGCACTTACCTTGAGGAATGGGCTTTTTGCCAAAGCAACTCACGTGCAAGGCAGGGACTCTTTTTCTGTATTCCTGCCTCATCAAGGAACGTGCCACGGCGCCTCACTCCGATACCTCGAAGACCCCTCATTGGCTATCCTCTATAACATGCGAATAAACAATAGGTTACGAAGACGAGGAAACGGGAGCCCATGACGGCGAGACGACGCGCCGTCGACGCCTGCGCCAACCGACACAGCAAGGAGAGATGGCTGTTGCAACTTCTTTGATGAGAGGCACCTGCACAGGCGCCGCGCCGCGCGATCGATGGGGGAATCCTCACCGCAGCCGCCAGGCCGGTGTCCGTGCCGTCCCCGTTAGGGATCAGGCGGGTGAATCGTTGATCGTTGATACTCCGAGAGGAAAAAGGTCCGGCGCGAGACCCTGAGGAGACTAGATGTTTCGAGCGCAGCGCCGCGAAAATTCGAAAACGGTCTCGAAAACCTTCCTGTGCCCCTCGTTGAACTTCACATCGCGCCGTTCCATCACGATTTGAGCGGTCAGAATCGCTTTCTCGAGATCGTATTCCACCACTTCCCGCCCATGCCCCCACGAGAAGCTCGGCACGAAGCGATCGGGGATCTCGCTTCCGTACACGTTGCAATTGAACCCGATCACGGTCCCCGAGTTGAAAAACGTCCCGATCCCCAGCTTGGTGTGATCTCCCAGGACGGATCCCAGGAACTGCCGCCCCGTCGCCCTCACCGCACCAGCGCACCACATGCGAACCGCGCTGTAGTTGTTTTTGAGATCGCTGTTGCTCGAACCGGCCCCGATATTGACCCATTCGCCCACGTACGAGTGTCCGAGAAATCCCTCATGCTGCTTGTTCGAATAGTTCGCGAACACCGTCATCCCCACTTCCCCACCTACCTTGCACACGTCTCCCACCGACGTGCCCTTGAGTATCTTGGCACCCGGCTTGATGACGCTCTGCCTGCCCACGCACGACGGCCCGACGATGATCGCATTCGCCATGATTTCCGCACCGTCGAGGATCACGATGGGACCGTTGGAGGCGTCAAGAACCACTCCCGGCTTGATGACGACGCCCTCACCCACCGAGATACTCTCCTCAACCACCAATCGCGCCCCCGGATAGACAACGGTCTCCTCTGACTGCCCGCGGAACGGCGATTTCTGAAAGTCGTCCTCGATGGCGACCGGGTTCTCTTCGATGAGCTGCCAGGGGAACGAAAGGAGCTTGGCCTCGGATACCGGGATCCGACGGATCTTGTACTGAGCGATGAGATCCACGAGCTGCTCCGGAAGCTTCTCGGCCAGACTGTCCTGCCCGATCGCGTGGTCGTCTTCGTAGGATCCCTCCGCAGCGTCCTGCGAAAGGGCTGCCTTGCGCTTCTGTTTTCCGCCGGCGGTCTTCGCCGCGGGCGAGACGTAACCCTTGAGTTCTTCACACAGCTGCGCCGTCGTCTCATCGCCGATCCGCCGGCGGATGTACCCGGCGAAATCCTGGGCGGCCTTTCCGGACAGACGCGCGGCGACGACGTAGCCTCCTTTGACAGCGATCGAGTTGTCGGGGAGTTTGTCGAGCAGCTCTTCGAGTTCTTTCTCGTAGCAGAGCAGCCGGCCGTTCACGAAAAGCACCGCACCCGCCGGCACTTCGTTGACCGAGACACCCGGATCGCGAAGCTTCATCAGCGGCCCGAGGTAATCCCGGCACAAGACGCCGTTCTTGTCGCAGTCAATCTCGCGCAGAAGTCGCAAACGCAGGTTCTGAAAGCCGATGCGAAGCTCGAAGACAGGCTGACTCAGAGAGAGCGGAAAGAAGTTGGAAAACTTCTTGTCCTCGAATATGCACGCGAACTTGCCCATCGGCGAGGTCATCCTCGATCACCGCAGTGCGCACTCCGGTCGCGCTCGAAAGTCGAAAGAGCCCTCCGGCAGAGATCCGTTGCCCTCGCATCGGCTGCGCTGCGGCTTCGTCTTGTCCTCTGGATAAAAAAATGGTGGAGTTGACGGGAATCGAACCCGCGACCTCTTGTCTGCCAGACAAGTGCTCTCCCAGCTGAGCTACAACCCCATGCCGGCTTACCTTAGCAGATGACCTTCGCAAGTCAAGACCAAATCGGGGAGTTCGCCCCCGAACCCCCTTGACAATCCTCCGTTTAAGCTATTACGATGAGCCGCGGTTCACGTATCGCACACACCGCGGAAAGCCGGAGTGGTGAAACTGGTAGACGCAGGGGACTCAAAATCCCCCGGGGCTTAGCTCCGTGTCGGTTCGACTCCGACCTCCGGCACCAGCCCTCTTTGCTCCCGCTCGCTGCCGCCTGCTACTTCGCGGCCGTTCGCGACAGCGGTGCCCCCGTGGAGACGCCGTACAGGTAGTCTCGCCACACCGCCGGAGGATCGCTCGACACGAACCGTGTCTGAAAACCCACGAGCCAGCTCGGACGCCCCGGGTCTTTGAGAAGCAAGAGTCCAGCCTCCGCTGGAGTTTTTCCGCCTTTTTCTCTGTTGCAGGTCGGGCAGCAGGTCACGACGTTCGTCCACTCCGTCGCACCACCCCGCGATCGAGGGATGACGTGGTCACACGTGAGCTCTCTCGACGGGAGTTGTTCGCCGCAGTACTGGCACCGATACTTGTCTCTCGCATAGATGTTCTCCCGCGAGAGCTTCAGGTCCCAGCGGTGAAAATGGACGAACCGTACGAGCCGTACAACCGCAGGAACCGGCGTGGCCAACCGCTCCGAACGCACCATTTTCCCGGATTCCTCGAGGACCTCGACTTTTCCGAGAAATACGAGCTTCATAGCCCGCCTCCAGTTGATCACGTTCAGCGGTTCGAAAGAGGCGTTGAGTACGAGGACGTGTTCGAAGACCTGCTCTCCTTCACGTTGAGGCCAACAGGCGCTGCATGATTTAGAGAAAATATACCCTAGCCCGATTCGGATTGCAACGCCTAGATCGCTCTGCCCCCCCTCCCCCCATTCGTCCCCGCCCCGCGGCATCGCGGGCGAAAAATCTTGTGTCATTTCCGCGGACGAACGATTAACATCAAAAACGCGAAACACTTTCTTCCGGCAGCAGCGAACTGAACCGCTCGACACAGAATGGCCATGCAAGAAGCGCGCGTCACATTCCTCCTGAATCGGACGCCGTCGAAGTGCAGCCGATCTCGCTGCCTCCTTCGGCATTCGATCTCCCGTGTGGCGACCGCGCTCTGCGCTGCACTTCTCGCGATCCCGCTTGCAGCAAGCGTCTCGCCCGCTCGTGCCAACGATCCCTCCGGATCGCGCCGCATCCTTATCGGCGGAATCCAGGACGCTATTGGCCCCGTCACAAAGGACTACGTTCACAGGGTCATCCAGACGGCCGCGACGGAGAGAGCCGAGTGCGTCATCTTCACGCTCGACACTCCCGGTGGACTCGATGCATCGATGCGGAGCATCGTCAAAGATATCCTGTCGAGCCCCGTGCCCGTTGTAGTCTTCGTGTACCCGAGCGGCGGCCGCGCGGCTAGCGCCGGTGCGATCATCAGTCTCGCCGCCCACGTCGTCGCCATGGCACCGAGCACGAACATCGGTGCCGCCCACCCTGTCGCCGTCGGCCAGGGCCAAATGGACGAGCAAATGTCGGAGAAGGTCACGAACGACGCCGCCGCGTACGCCCGCGGCATCGCAAAGCAGCGGGGGCGCGACGTCGATTGGGCGGAGAAGATCGTGCGCGAGAGCATATCGTCCACGGCCGAAGAGGCGATCGCCATCGGCGTCGCCGACTTCATCGCGAGCGACCTGGACAGCCTCGCCCTGAAACTCGACGGGCGCGTGGTCAACGTCGAAGGCAAGGAACTCGCTCTCGCCACGAAGGACGCCGTTCGCATTGAAGTGGCACCGTCTTTTCGCGAGAAACTGCTCGCGAAGATCTCGGATCCCAACATCGCGTATCTCCTGCTCCTCCTCGGGATCTTCGGCATATTCTTCGAGCTCCAGAACCCCGGGGCCATCTTCCCCGGCGTCGTGGGCGGGATCGCCATTCTGCTCGCCTTCTTCGCCCTTCAGCTCCTGCCGGTGAATCTCACCGGGCTCGCGCTCATCGTTCTGAGCATCATCATGTTCCTCCTGGAGATCAAAGTCCCTTCCGGAGGGCTCTTAACCGTGGGAGGAATCGCTTCCATGCTTATCGGATCCATCATGCTGGTCGACTCGCCGTTGCCCTTCATGCGTGTGTCTCTTTCCGTTATCATCCCGGCGGTCATCTTCACGGCGCTGTTCTTCCTCTTCGCCGTGGGTATGGGGATCAGGGCGCAGAAGAGAAAGGTGACCACCGGCGAGAAGGGCATCGTCGGAGAACTCGGCGATGCAAGAACGGAGATCGGCGACAACGGGTCCGTGTTCGTCCACGGCGAGTACTGGAACGCGCGCAGCGATGAACTTATCCCGGCGGACTCGAGAATCCAGGTTATCGCCGTGGAGGGCATGACGCTCAAGGTCAAACGATACGGACACAAGGAGGTTGCTTAAGTGAATGTTACCATCATGGTAATCCTGTTCGCCGCACTGATCATCCTGGCGAGCGCCATTCGTATCCTCAGGGAGTATGAACGCGCCGTTATCTTTCGCCTCGGCCGGCTCATCACCGTCAAGGGCCCCGGGATCGTGATCCTGATCCCCTTCATCGATCGGATGGTGAGAGTAAGCCTCCGTGTCGTCGCCATGGATGTCCCGCCGCAGGACGTGATCACCAAGGACAACGTCTCCGTGAAGGTCAGCGCCGTCGTCTATTTTCGCGTGATGTCCGCGGACAAGGCGATCGTCGAAGTCGAGGATTTCCTCTACGCGACTTCACAGCTTGCGCAGACCACCCTCAGATCCGTTCTCGGACAAGTGGAGCTCGACCAGCTTCTCGCCGAGCGCGATGCGATCAATCACAGGCTCCAGAAGATCATCGACGAACAAATCGGTGCCTGGGGGATCAAGGTTTCCCTCGTGGAGATCAAGCACGTCGATCTTCCCGCGGAGATGCAGCGCGCCATCGCGCGCCAGGCCGAGGCCGAACGCGAACGCCGCGCTAAGGTGATCCACGCCGACGGCGAGTTCCAGGCCTCGCATAAGCTCTTCGAGGCGGCCAATGTTCTCAGTCAGAACTCGATGACGCTTCAGTTGAGATTTCTCCAGACTCTGACTGAAGTGGCTGCCGAAAAGAACTCGACGTTGATCTTCCCCATCCCCATAGATCTTTTTGAACCCCTCATCTCGAGGCTGAAGGGGCCACGCCCACAGGGCAATTGAACGCCATGGAGGCCCGTGTGCGGCCACGTCGCACACGGGCCTCCCGCGCAAAATGCTCTTGAATCCCGCTACTAAGTGCTATAGCGTCGCCCGTATGAAAAGAACAGCGCTGTTGATTTGCTCGCTCTTGTCGTTGTCCCTCGCGTCCTGCAGGGACATGGCTCTCGAGTACTACAACCAGGGCATCGACGCGATGGAGAAGGGCGACGCGGCGGCGGCGGTCGAAGATTTCGAGAAATCGCTCGCCTACAGGCGCGACGACCCGGACGCTCATCTCAACCTCGGGGTCGCGTACTACACGATTGGCAACTACACTGCTGCACTCGAGCACCTCAAGATCGCGCTCGAAAGCTCGCCATCCGACCCTGTTCTCCATTTTAACATCGCGGAGACTCACGCGGCGATGGGGTCTCACCAG
>CAZYCB010000260.1:0-1615 GCA_964645735.1 uncultured bacterium
TTTCCCCGGCGGGATCCCCCTTCTCGGCCGCTTCGAACGCGGCGTCGAGGATCTGTCCGACCGCAGCTCCGACGAGAACGGGATGCGCGGCGACGCACGCGCCGAGAAACACGTCGCCGCCCGTTCTGGAGAGCGAGTCCGCCTCGGAGATGAACCGGGCAACGGGGTCCGAGGCGGCAGCAACCGTCTGCGCCGACAGGAGCACACCGAGCACGCAAAGGAGACGAAGCTTCCGGCGAATGCGCACCGTTTGAGTCCTCGAGTCAGGGCCACGCCCGGCGGAAGAGCATCACCGTTCGGCATTTCATATCCGCGCGCGAAAACGCCGATACCGATGCCGTTCCGCCGAGTTTTCGAGATCAGGCTGCTATTTCAGAAGCATCATCTTCTTTGTAAGCGTTTTCTCCCCGGCGTGCAACCGATAAAAATACACACCCGTGCTCGCAGGAACGCCTGCGGAGGTCCTGCCGTCCCACACGATCTTCGTGCGGCCTTCCGCCATCATCCGGTCGACAAGCGTCGCCACCCGCTGGCCCGCGACGTTGTACACGTCGAGCCGCACGCGACCCTTCTCAGGCAGCGTGAACTCGATCGTCGTCGCCGGATTGAACGGATTCGGGTAATTCTGGCCGAGCGCGAAGACAAGCACTGCGGTTCTCACTTTCACCGTCTGTGAGAGCACTTCACCGCCGTCCGAGAGGACGACGCCGAGGGCGTACTCATACTCACGGTTCGGCCCCGCGCCGGCATCGATCCACTCCTTCTCGGCGACAGGAATGAGACTCTCGGCATTAGCGAGCTCGAACGATCCGGCCCCCGCTTCTGCGCGGTACACTTTGTATCCTCTCACGTCCTCATCCGACAGCACTTCCCACGAGAGCTTGACCCCTTCGTCGAGCGCCTCCGCATAGAATCCGCTCACGAACACCGCCACCGGCGGGTCGATGACGACGAGGCGGCTCACCTCTCTCTCGAGCGCCGGGTTTCCGACGATGGAAACCGTGTACGTCACGACCTGTTCCACGTGGACGCGTACGGCCGGGATCGTCAGTATCGCAGCGGGCGGGGCAAAGGAATCTCCCGGGGCGAGGACCGGCGTCATGCCGGATATCGCACTGAACGAACTCGCCGCGGCCGCAGCCGGCGATACGGCGAGAACTCGCTGCAGGGCGTCCGGCGCCGCCTGCGGCACCAGGCCGCTCGACGGCGACCAACCGGCAAGCGCCACCGGCCCCGTCGTCGAGATCGTGTATGCGTACGAGACGCTGGTGCCCATGATGTTCTTCATCTCGAAACCTTCGAGATCCACGGACGGCAGCGTGGAGTACGCGGGAACCGCGACCGGTTCGGCCGGAAGCTCGATCGCAACGAACGACGTGTTGAGGAAGGTCACCGTCTGCGGTCCGGAGTTCGTCACCAGCCCGACGCCCGAGCCCGTCGGATCGAAGACGATCGCCTCCGGATCCTCACCCGCATAGAACGACCCGAGCGGCGTCGTCACGACCTGGAAGGGCGGTGTCGTTCCCTCCGATTCGATGACGCCGATGGCCCCTTGGATATCGATGCCGACGACATCGACGACGTCGTTCTCCTCCTGGATGAGATAGAGAATCGT
>CAZYCB010000261.1:0-5073 GCA_964645735.1 uncultured bacterium
GGATTTCGTGGGGACGGTCGGAGTGGCGACCTGGTTGTATTTCTCCGACGACTGGGGAGGATATACGGGATTCGGTTTTGCGGGGGGTGCGGGCTATGAATTCGCGAAACACTGGTCGGTGGAGGGAGTGGTGACGTGGGCCAACCCCGGCACGGGCCAATTGACGATCAAAGCGTACTCGTTCCTCGTGACGGTGTCGGCCATCGCGTATTGACCGGGAAGGCGGGTCTCGGCGCAAGCCGAGACCCACAACGCGTCGGAAAGAGTGAAGTCTGTATCGGAGTTTCTCGCGGAGGCCGCTGGGGACCGGATTGGGTCACTGTTCGCGAGCGGGCCTCGAAGAAGGGAGATGCCTCATGCATCGCTGGAAGATGACGGGTGCGGCGACCATCGTCGCGGTGACACTTTTCGCAACGGCTGCCCATGCATTCGACGGGAATCGAAAGGGATTCATACTCGGAGGCGGACTTGGTCCCGCATTGACGAGTCTTGGCCAGGGGTATGATGAGCCGCTCGGCGTCGAAGAACTATCCGCTCGTGAAAACGAGCTCGGGCTGGCGACGGATTTCAAGATCGGTGGCGGGATCACCGAGAAGTTCTCACTCTACTACGTGAACAAAGTGTCATGGGTTCGCTTTTCGGGTGTCACCATCGCGCAGGGGACTGGAGGTCTCGGCGCGACGTACTATATGGAGGTCGCGGCCCCGTCGTTGTACTTCGTGGGGATGATCGGGATGTCGAGCTTGTGGTTTTTCTTCGAAGGCGTGGGGGGATATCCGGGATTCGGCATGGGAGGGGGCATCGGTTATGAATTCGCCAAACACTGGTCGGTGGAGGGGGTGGGGACCTGGGGCCACCTGGGACTGGAAGTAGATTCAATCAATGCGTTCTCGTTCCTTGTGACGGTGGTGGGTATCGCGTATTGACCGGGAGGCGAGTGTCGGTCTTGGCGCGAGACGGGACCCACGAACGGCTGTTATCCCTTCCGCCCGAAGAGCGAACCCAGAAGTCCGCGTTTCTTGCCCGGGTCGCCCGTCTCTCGGATGACGAAATCGCGGAACGAGGACGAGAACAGTTGCAACCCCTTGTCTGACGGCACGAGATAGCCGCGGCGTTCGAGCTCCTCGTTGACGAATCCGTACTCCTTGTTCACCGGTTTTCCGCTGGCCACACGCGTGAGGTTTCCGTGGGCCGCCTCGTCCATCTTCTCCCACACGAAACGGTAGTGCTGATCGACCTCGTCCATGAACGTCCTTTTGATCTCATCCCAATTGGGGCCCGCGCCTTCGTTATCGGCGAGGAACTCGAAAACGGTCGCGCAGGCGATCTGGAGGTAAAGAGGGAAGAGTCCTGCGAGCTCGATGATCTGGCCGGCGTGGGGCTCCAGCGGGACGCCTTCGAACGCTGACGCTCGTACGACGAGATCCATCGCCTCCTCCCGTGTGAACGGACGAAGCGGAAGTTTGCCGAAGATGTTGAAGAACGGCGAGTCCGCGATGTCCTTGTCGTAGCACATCTGCTGAAGATCCTCGGACGACGACGTGACATACGCAACCTTGTAGTTGTTTCCCAGCGACCGGAGAAAAGAGAAGAATTGCTTCTCGAATTTGGGGTTGCGTGTAATCGACTCGAATTCATCCATGAGGATGACGATCCTTTTTCCAGCTCCGTGGAGCTCCTGAACAACGGCTCTCAGTTCGTCCAATGTCCTGGGCCGCGCGGCGAAATCGTGTTTACCTTTGCACTCGAGGGTGAACATGTTAAACAGAAAATCGATGAATTTCGGGACGTCGAAAGCGGCGTCGCTCTGAAAGTCGAGGTAGGCGAAGATCGCGTTCTCGTTGTTCTGCATGTTCTGTTTTCGGTTTTTGGGATGGTAAATGTAATTGAGCAGCGACGACTTGCCGATTCTCCTGTCGCCCACGATCGAGATCGACTGGGGATCGGGGGCATCGAGGCGGGAATAGACTTTCCGGACCTCCTTCGTTCGTCCGAAGAAATCGGAAGGCCGTTTGATCATGGCGCGATTGAGATACGGGTTTCTCTTGCTGCTCCGCCGCGCCAGCGAGCGGGGCTCGATCACGCCGGTTTGGCCCTCTGCGCCCATCTCCCGGCACGCCGTTTCGATAGCCTCGAGCTCCGGGATCAGTTCGTCGAAACTCGACACCCGGTTGTCGCGGTCTTTCTCGAGACACCTTGTGATGATCTGGCGTATACCGTCGGGGACTCCCTCGGCAAAATTGATGTTCGACTCGTTCAAAATGAGGTAGATGAGAGCGGTCGGGTGTTCGGCCTCGAAGGGGAACCTGCCGTTGATTAGTCTGTGAAGCCCGACGCCGAAGGCGAAAATGTCCACGCGGCCGTCGATGGTTTCGTCTTTGATCTGTTCGGGAGCCATGTAATACGGAGTGCCCACCATGCTCTGTCCGGTGGTCTGAGCTTGCTCGTGAAGGACCTTTGCGAGTCCGAAGTCGAGGATCTTGACGAGAGGTACGTCATCGCTGCCTTCGACCACCATGACGTTTCTGAGCGTGAGATCCCTGTGAATCACGCCGTTCTTGTGCGCGTAGCTCATCCCGCGGCAGATCTGAAGCGCGATGCCGCAGGTTTGCCTTGGTGTGAGCGAGGTCTTCTCCGCCAGATCGAGGAGCGTTGGCCCGTCGATGTACTCCATTACCATATACGGCTGGCCCTTGTGCTCGGCATAGTCGTACACGGCGGCGATGTTCGGATGGTTGCATTTCGCCATGGATTCGGCTTCCCGGAGAAACCGGCTCTTGACCTTCGCCATTTCGGAAGCCTCATCGAGCACCTTCACGGCGACGGGTCTCTTGAGTTTCACGTCGAATCCCCTGTAGACCTGTGCAAACCCGCCGCGGCCGATTCGCCGTTCGATCTGGTATCGTTCCTGAAGAATCGTTCCGATCATGGTTTCGTCCTCGCCAGAAAGTTGTAGGTTTTCAGCGTCGAATCCCCCGGAAGTATTTCCAGCTGTTCTTCGATGGTTTCGTAATTCGGATTGCTGAGTCGGATCGTGTACTTGCCCGGGTCGAGCGAGGCGACGTAACGGGTCCTTTCGCGGCCAACGCTCTCATTGTTGAGATAAACGTCCGCGAACGGCACTATGGCGAGGACGAGGGTCCCTTTTGGCAGTTTGTTCAAGACGATCTCGATCCGGTCGCCTGCGACCGGGACCGTAACGTCGGCCTGTTTGTCGGCGTATCCTTCCTTTTTCAAGGCGAGCTCATGACTCCCGTACGACAGAGGAAATGCGTTCGGAGTCTCCCCCAACCGCTCGCCATCGACGACGATCGCCGCCCCCGGCGGGTTCGAGACGATCTGGACCTGCTGGGTCGACACATTGAAATCCCGATGGATCGTGGCGACCGAGTCCTCGAACACGGCGACGTTCGTTACCTCCGCGTCGTTCCATCCCGTCATCTTCATCCTCACGTCGTAAAAACGATTGACCGAGAGATTGTCGATGGTCATCGGTGTTTTTCCCGGTTGAAGCGCGCCGCCGAGATATACTTCGGCGCCCGCGGGGCTGCTCGTCAGGCGGAGACCTCCGGTCTTTTCGACGAGCGCGACGGACTTCTCGAAAGTCTCATCGGGCTTGCGGGAGCGGAGGTCGAGGGTATCGGCAAACTCTCTGTACCCGGCGAGCCGCACCTGGAGAAGCGCTTTTCGGGCAAGTACGGCGCGGTTCCTGACGGGGGATTTGCCTAGGACCGTGTTTCCGAGAATGATGTCTGCGGCCTGCGGTTCCGTCAGAACGGTCACTTGCGTGGAGTCGAAGCTCGCCCAGCCCCCTGGGGGAGCTTCCTGCTTCGTTCGCGTAAAGTAGGCTGTGGCTAGCGCGGCGACGATCACAGCAGCTCCCGCGAGCGCGAGCGCGAAAACTCGGGATCTCCGGCCCGTGGACACCGATAGGCCTTCTCCCAGTTCGCCCGCGGATTCCTTGAACTCATCCACCACCTGCCAGATCGAATGCATTCTGCCGATCCATAGCTTCCACAGTCCCATCCGGAACCAGTACGCGTTTTGCTTGGCGTCTTTGCAGAGCACGTCGTGTTGGAACAAGCGCTCCAGCGTCTCGTTGAGCGAGCTCGGATTGATTTGATATCCGATTCGTTCGTTGCGGGCAAAGGAGAGGAGGTCGGCGCTCTCCACCGGTTTGACCTCTTCTTTGTTCAATTCCGCGACCGCGGAGAGCGCAAGTTTCTCCAGATTCGTGAGGGAGGTCCAGCTGAAGATCATCTGCGGGAGCGGATTCTCGACAACTTGATCGGTGACTTCCTTGAGATGCTCCAAAGTGACCCTGTATTCACGGACCTCGTTCAAGTGATCGACGAGAGCCTGACAGAATACCTGTGCGTAAAACGGCTGCCCCGCCGTCAGCTCGTAAATCTTTTCGGGCAGCCCCTCCTCGTATTCGATGACGCCCTTGAGCGGTTCGTGGATGAGGCGCATCGTGTCGTTTCGCGTGAGGAAACTGATTCGTTGGTAGAAGACCGCTTTAGACAAGAAGCGGCCCCAGTACTCGGCGCTCCGCTCCTCGATCCGGTCGGAGCCGGTGAAGACGATGAAGACGCGCTCCTCGTGATCGATCCAGTTCGAGAAGACATCGAGGATGGAGGAGCTGATGAGGTTTCTCTCGATGTGGGACTCGAGAATCTCATATTCGTCGAAGAGCAGAATCAGCTTTCGGCCCCCGAGCCGCTCGATAATCTTCGCAACCAGTCTCTGGAACGCTTCGAACGTTCCCATGCTCCTTTGCGCCAGGAAGTCTTTCTCGAGAGATATCTCCGGATCGGCCACCGCATCGACGATGTGCTGGGAAAGCTTGATGACGAAATCCAGGTCGTTCTCGACCGTCATCGCCTGCATGTCGATGAGGACGGGAAGAAAATCGCTTCCCAGCCGGCCGTTCATGATCTGGAAGAGAATCGAGGTCTTGCCGCTTCGCCGCGTGCCGCAGAGCACGATCGCCGCAAGAACAAGGCTCGTCGGTTTCGGGACGCCAAACGGCTTGGAATAGTCGAATCCCGTATCGGAGGTCACAACCCAGCC
>CAZYCB010000262.1:0-2162 GCA_964645735.1 uncultured bacterium
CAGATCGTGCGGCGAGGATGCTTATCCGGCGTATGAGCTGAGGTTCCCCTGGCTCAGGTCGCCGGTCCTGAATCCCTTGAGGAACCAACCCCTGCGTTGCTCGGACGTGCCGTGTGTAAAGGAATCGGGGACAACGTAGCCCTGTTGCTTCATCTGTATGCGGTCGTCACCCACGGCAGCTGCGGCGTTGACCGCTTCGTCCACATCCCCTTCCTCGAGGATGCCTTTCGTCTTGTCCGCGTAGTGGGCCCAGACGCCCGCCAGGAAATCGGCCTGCAGCTCGATGCCGATCTGAGCGTCGTTGTATTCGGCCTCGCTGACTCTTCCCTGGAGATTCTGCACCTGATCCATGATGCCGAGGAGGTTCTGCACATGATGTCCCACCTCGTGCGCGATGATGTAGGCCATCGCGAAATCGCCTGTGGCTCCGAGCCTCTGCTGAAGCCCATCCAGGAATGAGAGATCGATGTACACCTTCCCGTCCGCTGGGCAGTAGAACGGACCGGTCGCCGATGACGAATAGCCGCAGGCGGATTCCGCGGAACCGGTGAAAAGAACGAGCGTCGGTTCCCGGTAGGTCCGTCCCATATCGCTGAACAGCGCTTGCCAGATATCTTCCGTATCCTTCAGTACCACTGCCGCGAACTGAGCTAACTCCTCCTCGGCGCGTATGACCGAAGAGTCCGCGGCGCCGTACTGATCGCCGATCGACGTGGTTGGGGCATTGTTGAGAACGGCGGTGGGATCGCCGCCCAGCAGCCAGACGAGAGCCGCGACGACAAGAATCCCTGCGCCTCCACCAATGGCCAAACGCCGTCCGCCCATACCGCGGCGGTCCTCTACGTTACTGCTCTGTTGCCTTTCTCTCCAGCGCATGGTTCTCCTCCAAGTTTGGCGGCACGCGAGCAAAAACGATCGAGCTGTCGACTCGAGGTGAGAACGTATCAGGATCATGCCGTGCGCTCAATTCTATTCCCAACTATTCCCAGCGCGGGGGCTACCGCACGAATACGAAACGTGTTATCATTCAAGTGTCCCCACGTCGAGAGAAAAGAGGCAAGCCGTTATGAGAAAGTTCTTCGTGTGGGTCGTCCCCGCGATCGTCCTGGTCTGTGCCGCGAGCCCATCGTTCGCCGGGCGCGAAAAGATGGGCGCTTCGCTGAGGCTTCTCCTGGACCTGCGCTCGCACGGGGATCTGAAGTCGGATGACCGGAGCCTGGCCGCGGCACCACTGCGTGCCGATCGCGTCACACTCACTGCGAAGTTCGATCACGTCCTCAGCGGGTCCGAAATCAGCGGCTACGAGTCTCGTGGAGCGTCCTTCTACTACCTGGACGGGGAGGTGGCGCGAACGAGATCCATCTATCCTCTCTCCGTACCGTGGGCCATGGTCGACGAGATGGCGGACCATGGCGAAGTTCTTCGCCTCGAAGCGAGCTGGCGGCCTGCCGTCTACCCCCTGCTCGACGTGAGCGCTCCCGAGATAGAGGCCGATTCAGCCTGGCAGCACGACGATCCTCTCGGGCATCCCCTCACGGGGAAGGGACTCCGGATCGCGGACTTCGATACGGGAATCGACGTTTTCCACCCTTCTTTCTTCTACGCGAGTGCGGACACGTTCAACTGGGTCGACGCGTCGAACCCCGGGGTCTTCAATCCAGGCGTGGATTGCGTCGACCGCAATCGCAACGGCGTGTGCGACGGCGGAGAGAAGCTCAATTACTTCGACGGATGGATCTACGACCCGGCCCACGTGTGGGGCGCGGTCAATCCGAGCAACAACGGGAACGGTCTGCAAACGTACTGGGACTGGCTCTACAACGACGTGAACGCCAACGGAAAGCGCGACTACGGTGTCGGCGCGGGGTACACGGAATACGACCCCACGTACGGGGAGCGCGTCTACATTCACCTCGACAAGAACGGCAACGGCTCCCTCGACACGGGAGAGAGACTCGTTGCTCTCGGCGCGTCGAAGATATTCGCGACGATGAACGCGAGCAGCGTCGAACGCGTGCGCGGGACCGACCTCGTGCTGTCGGACCAGGATGTGAGCGGTCACGGTACGGCGGTCTCGGGAATCCTTGCCGGAGGGACCGTCGGCCGTCACATCTTCACCGGCATCGCGCCGGAGGCCGAGATCCTCGCGGGGTACTACTCTT
>CAZYCB010000263.1:0-10587 GCA_964645735.1 uncultured bacterium
ATTCGTCACAGCGGTCATTCTGCTCGCCGGGACTCTCGCGGCGGGCGCGACGTGGGCCGCCGACACGTACAAGATCGACAGGAGCCACTCCTCGATCCAGTTCGTCGTCCGGCACCTGGTGATCACCAAGGTCAAAGGAGAATTCAACGAGTTCGCGGGAACGATCGTGTACGACGACCAAGACATCGTGAAATCGAGCGTCGAGGTCACGATCAACACGGCGAGCATCGACACGAAGGAGCCGAAGCGCGACGATCACCTGCGGGCCCCGGACTTCCTCGACGCTGCCAAGTTCCCGCAGATCGGCTTCAAGAGCAAGCGTATCGAGAAAACCAGCGATGGATACGCGGTGATCGGCGATCTGACAATGCACGGAGTGACCAAGGAGATCAGGATCCCCTTCTCCATCGCCGGTGTCGTCACGGATCCCTGGGGTGCCACGCGCCTGGGGCTCTCGGGACAAACCAAGATCAACCGGCAGGACTACGGGGTGTCCTGGAGCAAGAAGATCGATAACGGAGGGCTCGTTGCCGGGGACGATGTCGAGATCGACATCGAGGTAGAAGCCGTCAAGGAGAAGTAGGGGCAGACGCCGGAAATGGGAAACCACGTTCGCCGAGCCGCGTTCACGGACGCCGATACGCTCGTGCGGTTCAACCGCGCGATGGCGGAAGAAACGGAGGGGAAGGATCTGCCCTTGAACGAGGTGAGCGCGGGCGTTCGGTCGGTGTTCGAGGATCCGGAGAAAGGGTTCTACATCGTGGCCGAAAGCGACGGGGCACCCGTGGGGAGTCTCCTCGTCACGCGCGAGTGGAGCGACTGGCGAAACGCCTTCTACTGGTGGATCCAGAGCGTCTACGTGCAGCCTGAGCACCGCGGGAGAGGCATCTACCGGGTCCTCCACCGGCACGTCGAGAACCTCGCCCGCTGCGCGGGCAACGTCTGCGGGCTTCGCCTCTACGTGGACGGCGAGAATTCCACGGCGAAAGCGGCCTATGCCAAGCTGGACATGGTGAAGAGCCGGTACGATATTTTCGAAAGCGCCGGTTTCACGGCGTTGGACGATCACGACGATGACTAAACCGCAGCGAAAGGAAAAACCCGGCAGAACGGCGCGCACGATCGCGTACGTCCTGCTCGTAGGCGTCGTTGCGGCGATCTGTTTCTACCCGATCACGCGGTACTACTTCCTCCAGGACGATTTCGTACTCCTCGCCAACGTCACCTTCGATCGCGGTGCGACCGTGGATAACGCCTTCGGGACCAGGGGGGATCTCTTCCGCCCCCTGACGAAGATAGCCTACTTCGGCGTGATGCACGGACTTTTCGGGATGAATCCGGTGCCCTACCATTTCGTGTCGCTGGCGATGCACATTCTCAACATCCTGCTGGTCTTCGTGCTGCTGAGGAGGCTGCACGTCGAGCGCATCCCCGCGCTCGTGGCGACGTCGCTTTTCGCTTTTCATCTCGGCTTCTTCGACGTGGTGGCGTGGATATCGTGCTTCCAGCAGCTCGCCGGGCAGGCGTTCATGCTCGCCGGATTGATCCTCGGCATGCGCGGTGTGGACACGAAGCGCCGCCTCTTCGTCGTTCTCGCGGCTCTCTCGTACGTCCTCGCTCTCTTGAGCCTCGAACAGACGTATGCGCTGCCGCTGCTGCTCTTCGTCTACGCGTACACGAAGGAGAAAACGGGATCGGCGGCCGAGCGGACCCGCATGGCCCTCGGCGATAACGCCCCGTATCTTTCCCTCATGGTCATTTACCTCGTCTTCATGGCCGCCTCGAAAGGGATCCCTGAGAGCGGACCGTACCAGTATCACTTCGGCGGCAACGTCGTGTCGAATCTCCTCACCTATCTCGACTGGGCGTTCGCCTTCTCGGTCGTGATGCCATTCGTGGTCGATGTGAAGTCGGCAGGCCTCACCTCAGCCCACATCGTGCTCGCGATTCTCCTTGTCTACAGTCTCGCGCGGGGCAGGAAACGGCTCGTCGTTTTTTCGATGGCGTACTACCTGCTTACCATTCTTCCAGTCTTGTTCCTCGAGGGCCACGCGTTCTACCTCCACAACTACCTTCCGTCGGTGGGCATTCTCGTACTGATCGCTCCCGTGATCGAAGATCTGTTCAAGACCGTCCGCGACTGGAAGCGGCAACTCGTCCCGGCCACCGCTGTCATGGTGATCGGCCTTGCCGCGATCACCTGCTTCACCAAGGTCCGCACCAACGAGAAGAACTACCTGCGTCGAGATCTTCCGCTTCCCAACGACTTCGTTCTCCGGCGCGCGGTGATCGCCAAAAACACCTTCGACGACATCACGCTGAAAGGCCGCACGCAGAGTCCTCCCAAGAATCTCTTCATGGTCTACGCGTCCGAAGACGGCTGGTACAAGAACAACGTCCTCGCCGCACTCGGCCAGGGCAGCGCCTTGAAGCTCTTCTATTCCGAACCGGATATGAACATCGCCTTCTACGACAAGGGCGATACCCTCTTCGGTTACAACCCCGCGGAGTCGCGGATCTTCTTCTTCGACCACATGGGACGCTGTTTCACGCCGGAGGAAATGCATTCCGAGGAAGGTTCGGCCGTCGAAACCGTAAAGTGATGCGGGTGCAACTCGCGAGTAGAAGGGGTGCTCGGCCCCTTCTACTCGCGAGTTGCCCATGCCGTAAAGCCGAGCGCAGCGGAGCGCAGGGCGAGAGACGACCCTCCAGCGCATGCGTTTCAGAAAGGCGTCTGTTACTTTGCGACTGCCTCGCCTTCGGCTGCCCCCACCTCTATCCGCATACGGTAGAACGAGCGCCAGACGAAAAAGACCGAAACCGCCAGGAAGATCGCCGAAAACAGCAGAGTGATTCCGCGTCCCTCCCGTGCCGCGAGGCTCACCGCCAGTTCCACGGCAAGAAGACCGAAGAGAGTCGTGAACTTGATCACCGGGTTCATGGCCACCGACGACGTGTCCTTGAACGGATCGCCCACCGTGTCTCCGATCACCGTTGCCGCGTGGAGTTCGGTGCCCTTCTCGCGGAGTTCTGTCTCGACGATCTTCTTCGCGTTGTCCCAGGCCGCGCCGGCGTTGGCCATGAAGATCGCCTGGTAAAGGCCGAACACGGCGATGGAGATGAGGTAGCCAACGAAGAAGTACGGCTCGAAAAACGCGAACGCGAGCGTTGCGAAAAACACGCCGAGGAAGATGTTGAACATCCCGCGTTGGGCGTAGCGCGTGCAGATCTCCACGACCTTCTTGCTGTCGGAGACGGAGGCTCGTGTGGCGCCCTCCAGGCGAATGTGACCCTTGATGAATTCCACCGCGCGGTAGGCGCCTGTCGAGACCGCCTGTGTCGACGCCCCCGTGAACCAGTAGATCACCGCGCCGCCCGTTATGAGTCCCAGGAGATACTCCGGATGGAGGACCGACAGGTTCGCCACCAGATCCGGGCGAAGCCGCTCCGTGAGCATCATGATGATGGAGAAAATCATCGTCGTGGCGCCGGTGACGGCCGTGCCGATCAAGACCGGCTTTGCCGTCGCCTTGAACGTGTTCCCCGCCCCGTCGTTCTCTTCGAGGAGGCGCTTCGCTCGTTCGAAATCGACGGAGAACCCGTGCTCCTTCTTGATAGCCTCCTTCACGCCCGGAATCTGTTCGATGAGCGAGAGCTCGTAGATCGACTGCGCGTTGTCCGTCACAGGCCCGTACGAGTCCACGGCGATGGTCACAGGCCCCATCCCCAAAAACCCGAACGCCACCAAACCAAAGGCAAAAACAGCGGGAGCGATCATGAGATCGCCCACCCCTTGCGTGCTCACGCCGTACCCGATCGCCATGAGGGCGGTGATGGCGAGGCCCAGCCAGTACGCACTGAAGTTTCCGGTGACAAACCCTGACAGGATTCCGAGAGACGCGCCGCCCTCACGGGCTGACGTCACGACTTCGCGGACGTGCCGCGACTTCGTCGAGGTAAACACCTTCACCAGCTCCGGGATGACGGCGCCGGCCAGCGTGCCGCAGGTAATGATCGTCGCGAGCTTCCACCACAGCGTCCCGTCACCCAGATCCGCGATGAGCGTGTACGACGCGACGTACGTGAGCGCGATCGAAACAAACGACGTGATCCACACTAGGTTCGTGAGCGGCGCTTCGAAGTTCATCTCGCGGGCGCGTCCGTAGAGCCGGCGGCTCAACCCGGCGTTGATGAGGTACGAAAGACCGCTCGCCACGACCATGAGGATGCGCATGGCGAAGATCCATACGAGGAGCTTCACCTGGTTTACCGGGTCGGAGACGGCGAGAACGATGAAAGAGATGAGCGCCACGCCGGTCACGCCGTACGTCTCGAAGCCGTCCGCCGTCGGCCCCACCGAGTCCCCCGCGTTGTCGCCCGCGCAGTCGGCGATGACGCCGGGGTTGCGCGCATCGTCTTCCTTGATCTTGAAAACGATTTTCATCAGATCCGAACCGATGTCCGCGATCTTGGTGAAGATCCCGCCCGCGATCCTCAACGCCGCCGCGCCCAGCGATTCTCCGATGGCGAACCCGATGAAACAGGCACCCGCCCAGTCGCCCGGAACGAAGAGGAGGATGCAGAGCATCACGAAGAGCTCCACGCTGATGAGCGCCATGCCGATGCTCATCCCCGCCTCGAGGGGAATGGCGCTCAAGGGGAGCGGCGATCCTGCCAGGCTCGCGAAGGCCAGACGGGAGTTCGCACGCGTGTTCATTCGAATTCCGAACCAGGCCACTCCGTAGCTGCCTCCGATGCCGATGAGGCTGAAGGCAAGAATCACCGCCACACGGAGCGGTTCGAACCCCAAGAGAACCCCGAAGTAGAGCAGGATGATCAGTCCGATGAAGATTTCCAGTATCAGCAGGAATTTCCCCTGCGTCACGAGATAGGTCTTGCAGGTTTCCCAGATGAGGTCGGCGATCTCCGACATGGACTTGTGAACCGGGAGCCTGCACACACGGAGGTAGTTGATGAGACCGAACACGAGCCCGGCAACGCAGATCAGAAGGCCCCAGATGAGAAGATCGCGCCCGTCCAGACCGAGGAACCGGGCTTGCGTAAGGTCAGGCAGAACGAGATTCGCCTCGCCGCCACCCTCATGGCGGGTTTGGACTCCAGAGGCCGCGCTTTCCCCTCCCCCCGCCCACGCGGCGGACGCCGCGAGGAACGCGACGGTCATGAAGCTCGCGACGGCAAGGACAGCCACACGGAAATGGTGCGCGGCCGGTTTCCGCCGCGCGGAGAGCGGTTTTGTGTTCATGATCTTTTGTCTCCTGGCTTGACGAATCGCGCGGGACGTCCCGTTGCTCCGACGGGCCGGCGACCCGTTCTCCATCGTAGTATGCCGGCGAGCGCCGAGGGGCGCTCGCGTTCGCGGGGGCGGGGATTTCGCATTCCCTCCCGCGAGAGTGCGCCGAGCTTACCGCTGCAGTTTTGCAGCGTAACAATGGATATCATAGATCCCGGCTCGGCGGCAACGAGTTTTGGCTCTTCCGAAGCGCGCGCGGCAAGCCCGCGTACCGGTATCCACGATACGAGTCAACACGTAATTCGAGCGGACGTTTCGGAAGCCCTAGGCGAGGGCAATGGCAGGTGATGGAGCTCCGATCCCCAGCCGTTCCAGGAGCGAGTCCGTCTCGCCGGCGGCCCGGACGACCGTGCTTTCGCCGGGAGCGAGTATGCGGACCTCGGTCATCGGAGCCTTTCGCGCCGCCTCGCGCGCGAAAACGTGCGGCGGAGTCGTGAGAAACCCCATCTTCTTCCAGATAGGGCCGACGGGATGGATCGTTCCCCAGTGGATGGGAATCCCTGTACGCGGCGACAGCATCGACAGAGCTTCGGCCGCATCGAGCGGCGTCATGTGGTGCCCCCTCAGATACGGCCCGCATCCCCACACGGGGAGCAGCGCGGCGTCTATATCGAAATCCCGCCCCAGGTCGCGCAGATCGTCGAAAAGCGCCGTGTCGCCGATGAAGAACACCGTCTCGGATCCCACGAACATGAAGCTCAATACTTCCCTGGGATACCAGAACGGCCAGTAGAAACCGGAATCGTGGAGAGACGGCGTCGCGCGAATTTCGACTTCGCCGATCCGGAAGGATTCGCCGACCTTCATCTCGACGACATCGTGCCCGACCTTCCCGCCGAGATAACGCCCAGCCCCGGTGGGCGCGATGATAGGGACCTGATGCGGAACCATGCGGAGCGACGGGTAGTCCATGTGGTCGAAGTGCATGTGCGAGAGAACGACCGCGTCGAGCGATTCCATGTCGAGGCGCTTCGTGCAGACGCCGTCCCGCCTTCTCAGGAAACGGAATTTGTCGCGCATGACCGGATCGGTGAGAATGCGAACGCCTGACATTTCGACGAGCGTCGTCGAGTGCCCGACGAAAGTGATCCGCGTGTTTTTCTGGAATTCCGGCCCCTTTGGCTGCATAGTATTCTCCTGGATGGCGAATGCGCTTCTCGCACGGCGCGTACAATAAAACTTCGATCTCGTCGATGGGGTTTGTGGATCGGCGAGAAGACTCGGGGGGGTCGCGGAGCAAGTATCAGACCCGCTGGAGCAACTCCGTCTCCGTCAACGTCTCCGCCCGAGCCGCAGGGGAGGCGTGGGGTTTTGATTAGTGGTAAAATGCTCAACCGGCCGCAAAAATGCAACCGCTAAATCTCAACATTCGTGTCTTGCGCAACCTCCTTCTGCGCTACCTCCTCGTCTGGGTGGCCGATACCGCATCCCTGGTCGCGACGGCGGCGGTCCTGCCGAAGATATACTTCCGCCAGGATTCGCCTTACTGGTACCTCTCCCCCTTCGTCGTGGCCCTTCTCTTGGGGCTTCTCAACGCCCTCTTGAGGCCGATCCTGATCGTGCTCTTCCTTCCGATCACCTTCGTCACGCTGGGTCTGGCGACTTTTCTTCTCAACGCCGCGGTGTTCTACCTCGCCCATCTCATGGTCGGTCCATTCGTCATCGAGAACTTCGCCTCGGCGGTCGTCGGGGTCATCGTGCTCACCTTCGTCAACACGCTCTTCGGCACCGCCTTGCGTCTGAGCGACGACTACTCCTTTTACGCCACGCTTATGGACAAGTTCAGTGCGATGACGCGGCGGGAGAGGGTGGCGCCTCGCGACAGAGGCATCATACTTCTGCAAATCGACGGTCTGTCGTACGTCACACTCAAGCGCGCCCTGAAGAAGGGCAAGATGCCTTTTTTCAACGACCTGATAAAAAGGAAGAGATACGCGCTCCGGAGCTGGTTCTCGGGTCTTCCGTCGCAGACGTCGTCGGTGCAGGCGGGGCTCTTCTACGGAAGCGCCTACGACATACCGGGGTTTCGCTGGTACGACAAGCGGGCTCGCCGTCTCGTCGTCTCTTCGAACTCCGCGGACATGAGCGCCGTCGACGAGCGGTTCGCTTCGTGTCCGAATCCGCTCCTCAGAAACGGAAGCTGCATCAACTCGCTCATTCACGGAGGCGCCCGCAAGAGGATCCTCACACTGAGTTCGCTGGGAGACAGGGATATAAAGGCGCACCGCGCCGAGTTCGAGGACTTCGCCATCTTCTCGCTCCACCCCTATCTATACACGCGGATGGTGTTGTTCGTGATCGGCGATTTCCTCGTCGATCGCGCCCAGGCGTTCGTCGATCTTTTCAGGCACCCAAAAGCGAGGATCACTCGCAGCGTGAAGTTCTCCTTTCTGCGTGCGATTGCAAATGCGGGTTTTCGCGAGAGCACCACGTATTTCGTCATCGAGGACGTGGTTCGCGGGATGCCCGTCATCTACGCGAACTACGTGGGATACGACATGGTCTCCCACCACGCAGGAGTCGCCTCGGCCGACGCGCTCGGAACGCTGACCCGAATCGACCGTCAGATCAAAAAGATCTTCCGCGCGGCGTCGAAGAAAGCCCCCAGGCAATTCGATCTCGTGGTTCTCTCCGACCACGGCCAGACGGAGAGTGTCCCTTTCCGGCGGATCTACGGAAAGGGCCTTCCCGAGATCATCGGTGAGACGCTCCAGAAGCCGGCGGTGGAACCTGCCGGCGGCACGGCGGAGGTAGGTTACTTCCGTACGCTCTTGAGGGAGATGAAGAGGGTCGACCAGGCCTACGGGATGAAATCGCTGGCGAGACAGCGGCGAACGCTCGAGCGTCTGGAAGAGCGGATTTCGAAGACAGCCGCCGAGGAAGAGGCGGATCGGGCGTTTGTCGTGTGCGCGAGCGGCAACCTCGCCCACGTGTACTTGACTCACTCTCCGGAGAGGCTGTCGACGGAATATATCCTCGAACATCATTCGAACCTTCTCGAAATGCTCATCGGACACGAGGGAGTCGGGTTCATAGCTACGATACGGGAGGATGGCGAAGTCCTCGTCATCGGCAAGTCGGGAATGCGAAATCTGGGATCGGGAGAGGTCGAGGGCGAGGATCCGCTGCTCCCCTATTTGACCGGGAAGAACGACGAGTACGCCGTGAGAGCCCTTTCGGATCTCGGCGGTTTCCCCCACGCGGGAGATCTCATCGTCAACGGCGCTTTGCTCGAAGGCGGGTCCGTCGTCACGTTCGAGGACCAGGTCGGCACGCACGGAGGGCTTGGCGGCCCGCAGACGGAACCCTTCATCGTCTATCCTCGCAGGCTGCGACAGAAGCGGGACATCGTGCGGATCCCATCGGACATCCATGCCTTCCTGAATCAAACCCTCAACGAAGGCGCTTCGTCGTGACGCGGTCATGACGGGGCTCTCGGATTCTGCTATGCTCGACGATCAGCGGCCGCTCTCGCTCTGAACCGCTCCTCGGTCGTTTCCCCCCGGAGTCGACCCCGCAGCGGCGATTCTCTGCGATACGGCCGCAGTGGGGAGCGGCAAGGGGCCGCTCCTCCTTCTCGAGACAGGAGGCGTAAGATGTCGAACAAGATTCTGCCCTTCGCCCTCGCGTTTCTCGTTGCGGCGGTTGCTCCGTCGCTCGCCAAGGACATGACGGGAAGGGTCTCTCTGGGGTTCCACAACTCCGATGCGCCGCTCGGCGGCCGGATCTGGGTCAACGAGACGGTTGCCATCGACGCAGGGCTCGGCTTCAACAGCAGCGAAGTCGCTGACAGGGATCCCGACACCGAAGACGAGACCGTGAATGCGTTCAGCTTCTGGTTCGAGGCCGGTGTCCCGATCAAGCTGTACGATGTCGAGAACGCTCACTTCTACGTCAGGCCATCGATCGTCCTGGGGCTCCTCGACGACCGTGCGTACGGCACCGGTTCGGCCGACGCGAAGTGGACGAGTTTCGACCTCGTCCTGAGTCTCGGAGGCGAGCTGTTCTTCGGCGATCACTTCTCCGTGGAAGCGACGCAAGGAGTGAAGATCAATACGACATCGGTCCCGGACGAAGTGAAGGAGGATGTCGGCGCGGGTTCGTTCACGAGTTTCTCGACTTTCGGGAACAACGTTACGACGATCGGTTTCCACTTCTACTTCTAAAGCGGCCTCCCTGGGGGGCTCGGTTCATTTGCGCGCGGCGTGTCATCCCCCAGTGACGTCGCGTTGGAGACGGGCATGCCGAGACATATCAATTCAATTGTGTGGTTTCGCCAGGACCTTCGTCTGGACGACAATCCGGCTCTTCACGCGGCGATCCGGCGCGGCGCGGTGATCCCCGTCTACGTTTGGGCTCCCGAAACGGAAGGCCGATGGCCGTTGGGAGCCGCCAGCCGATGGTGGCTCCACCACTCGCTGGAGCAGCTCGCGCGAAGCCTGGATCGCCTCGGATCGCGGCTCGTCGTCGTCAGTGGCGATCCAGCCGCGGCGCTGCCCATCCTGGCGAAGGCCGCTGGGGCCGAATCGGTCTTCTGGAATCGGCGTTACGAACCCGCGGCAATGGAAACGGAGAAGCGTGTGTCGCACGCTCTCGAGAACGCCGACATCTACGCGGAAGGTGGAGCGGGCTCGCTCGCCTTCGATCCCGAGGCGGTGCTGCCCGCCGCGGCACGGCCGTTCAAAGTGTTCACGCCGTTCTGGAGAGCATGCCTCGCGCTTCTCGCCCCGCCCGCGCCCCTGCCCGCACCGAGAGAACTGCCGTCGCCGGACTCCTGGCCGTCGGCCGTTTCTCTCGGCGACCTGGGACTCCTGCCGCGGATCGACTGGGTGGACGGTATTCGTGACGCCTGGACACCCGGCGAGGCGGGAGCCAAAGCCGCGCTCGACGAGTTCCTCGCACGGCAAGTCGCCTCGTACGCGGCGGCCAGAGACCGTCCGGATATTCGAGGCACATCTCGTCTCTCGCCGCATCTTCACTTTGGAGAGATCGGTCCGCGGCGCGTGTGGCACGAAACGCTCCGGCGCGCGGCGCCGAACGAGAAGAGCGATGCGAGAACGGGCGCCGACGAGTTTTCACGGCAGCTGGTGTGGCGCGAGTTCGCTCACTACCTGCTCTATCACATGCCGCTCACGCCGGAGTCCCCGCTTCGAGCCGAGTTCTCCCGTTTCCCGTGGAGAGAGGACGCGCGCGGATTCGAGGCGTGGCGGAAGGGACGGACGGGATACCCCATGGTCGACGCGGGAATGCGCGAACTGTGGACGACGGGATGGATG
>CAZYCB010000264.1:0-2054 GCA_964645735.1 uncultured bacterium
CAGCATCTCCATCCGAGCATCATCCGTTTTCTGAAAATGACCGTGGACGCCGCCGAGAAGCACAAGATACCGACGGCGATCTGCGGAGAGATGTGCGCCGATCCGCTCGCGGCGGTGATCCTCATTGGGCTGGGGATCGACGAGTTCAGCGCGAGCCCGAACGTTCTGCCCGAAATCAAGAAGATCGTCCGGTCGGTGACCTACGACGAGTGCAAGACGATCGTCAAGCGGGTCCTCCAGTGGTCGACGACGGAGAAGATAGAGGCGCACGTGGAGGCGTTCCTCAGGGAGAGGATCCCGGATCTGTCGCGGTTCGCAGAAGGGAAGAAGCATGGCTGACGGATCCCGGAGGCTCGCCGAACTCCGCGCGCGCTTCGACACGAGGGGGATGTTCGATCTCGTCAGGGCGTTTCCGTCGCACATGGCCGACGCCTGGGAACGCGGGAGCCGTTTCGCAGGCTCGATCGAGCCTTTCGCCGCGGGGCAGGTAGTCGTGTGCGGGATGGGAGGGTCGGCGATCGGCGGGGACATGGTCCGGTCGTTTCTCGGAGACGGACTATCCGTTCCTCTTCACGTGAACCGTCACTACGGCGTGAGCGCGCCGCTCGCGCGCGACGCGTTCTTCGTCTTCTCGAGCTATTCCGGAAATACGGGCGAGACGCTCGCCGCGTACGACGCGGTGCGCGGGCGGGGCATCCCGTCCGCGGCGATCACCAGCGGCGGCGAACTGGAACGGCGCTGCAGGGCCGACGGTGTTCCCGTGTGCAGCATCCCGGGAGGGATGCCGCCGCGCGCAGCGATCGCGTACTCTTTCTTCCCCCTTCTTCACGTGCTCGCGGCCCTGGGCCTGGCGAGAGCGGACGGGGCGGAGTACAGCGAGGCGGCGGGCGCTCTCAAGAAGCGGTGCGAAGACTACTCCTCGGATTCTTCCGAGAGCGACGCTGTCCGGCTCGCCGGGCAGATCGAGGGCCGGTTTCCCTTCGTGTACTCGTGCGGGGGGCTCTTCGATGCCGTGGCGCGAAGGTGGAGCTGCCAGTTCAACGAGAACGGCAAAACGCTCGCCCACTTCGCCACGTTCACCGAACTCAACCACAACGAAATCGTCGGATGGAAGGCTCTGGAGGAACTCCGCCGAAAAATCGTGGTCATCTCGCTCGAGGACGAGGAAGATCACCCCATGGCGAGGAAGCAGGCGGAGATCGCCCTCGGGATCGTCGAGCCGCTCTCGGGCGGGATCGTTCGCGTGTCCGGTTTCGCCGGCTCGCGCATGACAAGGATTCTCACGGCGATGATTCTTGGTGACTTCACCAGTGTTTATCTGGCATGTTTGAACGGCGTTGACCCCACGCCGGTGTCGAACCGATTTTCTGAAAGAACGCCTTCGGAAAAACTCCGGCTGAGGCCGCTACAGGCGAACACCCGCAGTATCAGATGCTCGGAAAGGCTGTGAACAGGTGAAAGCGATCATACCCGCAGCGGGGATCGGGACGCGCTTGAGACCCCACACGTACACGCTGCCCAAGGCGCTGCTCTACGTAGCCGGACAACCCATCATCTCGCATATCCTCGACGACGTGCGCAAGCTCGACGTCTCCTCCGTCATACTCATCGTCGGGTACAAGGGGGAGCTGATCGAAGAGTACGTCTCCAGGGAGTACAAGGATCTCAACACTCAGTTCGTGTACCAGAACGAACCTCTCGGTATCGGGCACGCCGTCAACCTGACACGGGACGTGGCGAACACGGGGGAGCCCGTGTTCATCATTCTCGGCGACACGATCCTCCGGACCGACATCGAGCGGATCGCCGCATCGGAGACGAACGTCCTCGGCGTCAAGGAAGTGGACGATCCGAGGCGGTTCGGCGTGTGCGAGGTGCGCGGCGGAAAGATCGTCCGCCTCGTGGAAAAACCCAAGGACCCGACGAGCAATCTCGCCCTGGTGGGTCTCTACTATCTTCGGGACTCGTCGCTCCTCTTCGAGATGCTCGCGCGGCAGGTCCAGGACGACGTTCGCAATCGGGGCGAGTATCAGATAACGGATGCGCTCCAGATG
>CAZYCB010000265.1:0-2949 GCA_964645735.1 uncultured bacterium
TCCCCTCCCTCACCATACCGGCGGGTTGGGAGTTCCCGTGGGGCCAGTGGTGCGACGAATGTCGAAAGCTACGAATCCGAGTCGTGCACGACGGATATGACCCCACGCCGGAAGAAGCTGAAAAGAGTTACGAAGTAATTAGCAAACTGTGTCGGTTTCTTGAATCTCCTGAGGCGCAACCGAGCGGTGAGCAAGGGAGCGAACCTTCCGTCTGACACGCATGCAGTCGACGGCTCGCAGGCGCTCAGAGGATGACGTGATAGTTAGGGCAGCTCGCCGCAGCTGATGCGCAGACGTTGGACAACACACCCGACACCACAGGAGCGCGTCGGTGAGCACTATCGCTAGAGTCATTCATCTCGTCGTCCGATCACCGCTTCGTTGGCTCTTCTCCGTCGTCACTGCGTATCTCGCGTGGACTCAGATCAACTCCGCCGCCCCTGGCACGTCTCTCGCAGGCGCCTTTGCCCTAGTCTTGTTCACGTTTCTCATGACGTCGTTATTAACCGGTCGTATCCACAAACGATCGCTTACTTTAGGCGTCTTCTTCTACGTCTGCGGTCTCAGTGCAATGCTCGGCATCTATTTGAACTACCTGCAGTATGATTCCTTCAGTCCGCACTCCGGCAGTCCATGGATGACCGCGCTCGGATCCGCCGGCTTCAACCTGTTCAGGGTCAGTCTTGGCCTTCAGCTTGGTGTCCTTGGTATGTGGGCAATGGGTACGTTGCCCGAGATCAGTCTCGCTTCGGTGTTCGTGAGGGGCATTCGAGCCCTTGTGCAGACCCCTACGCGACTGCGTGCGCGCGGGCGAGCGCCCGGAGTAGAGCCGGCAGTCGCGGACACGCTGCCGCCCGCCGTGCCACATGGGCTCACGCCTGAGGACTGGCAACGAATCGTTACCGAGCTACGACGACCATACGCGCGAGATTTGATCATCGCCTTTTGTATTGGTTTTGTGAGCTCGCTTCTAGCGACACTCGTGACTTCCTGGCTTCTGAAGAGATAGAGTATGACGCGATGAGTGATCGGAAACATGGGTGACAGATTAGTCTGGGCACATAGGTAACAGGCGCACGTAGGGGGCACGCTGCGGCGTCACGGCCTTAGCAGGGCACCTCGCGCGCCACCTTGCGTTCAGTTGATGCGCATGCCGTTAGGTGACCGGAGGTAAATGGTGTCAAGTGATCTTAACGAGAAAAACCGACCATGGCGCGAAGACACGGAAGAAGAGAGGCGCTCTTGGTCGATCAAGATCGCTGAAACGCTTGCTCGTGGACAGGTCGAAACACTAAAGAACTTTCTTGATAGCTCCGAAGAACACGCACGGGACGAGTTGAAGGAACTCGATCAAATCGCCGCCACGGAGAAGAAAGAAGATTGGGAGAGCGATGTCGTGTATGAGCAATATCTCGGGAGCTTGGACTCGCGCGCTGAGACAGCTCGTGAGATTGTTGTGCTCGCGACCCAACTTGCCATGGTCGGACTCTATCGCGTCGTTGAGCTTGAAGCGCAACGGTTGCTTCGATGGCGCTACTCAGAAGGCGACGTCGACCAAATGTTCCGGGATAACACCTTTCCGCGCATACTTCGTCGTGATTTGAACCTGAATGTCAGAGAGATCAAAAGATTTAGGTCCGTCGATGAGGTTAGGCTTATCAGCAATGCTGTCAAGCATAAGGGCGAAGTGACTGCGGAACTTGCTAGATTTCCCGGATGGAAAGAAGGCGACAAACTCAATTACCTGAGGGACCATTTCGATCGCCTGGCGTGGGACATTCCCAGGTTTATTGAAGATTTCTGCACGAGAATGATTGCGGTCACCTAACCCCCGTATGCAGCTGACGTCCGCTTCCGTCACGCCGGCTGCAGGGCACCCGGCTTGCCAGCCTTGTCGCGGCTGATGTGGAGCCGTTAGACGGACATTAGAATGGCGCAGATTTCTAGAAGCGATTACGAGACGCTTACGGTCGAATGTGAACACTGTGGCACGGAGTGCGTCTTCAATCGGCGCGAAGACTTCTCTGATGTGGGCCCGTTCGACGGTAAAAATGTCGTTTGTCCAGCTTGCAATGCCGGATTTCGCATGGTTGGCGATACGATTAACCCGCCTTACGAGATGTTCACGTTCGCTGCCGAGGAACGGTTTCAGGCCAAACATTACATGCAGGCCGTGGCTAACATGGCGCAGGCCTGGGAGCTGTTCTTCGCCACCTTCGCATTTGCGCAGTACATCTATCGACCCTTCTTTGCTGTGAATCGGCCAGGCCGGGACACACAGCAACTGAACGCGCTGCTCCTGCGGCTGAGCGCAAAGATCGACAGCTTCACTTTCTTCCCCCTTCGTAATTTGCTCATTAATACGATTGCAGGTGGCGTCTCTCCTGGGGATCTCGCTGAAGCAGCCATCGCTATCGATAATATTTCGCCGGGGATGGGCAACGACCCGCCGCAGGCAGTCCGGTCGAGCGTTGCAAATCCCACGATCAGGCAGCTGTTGGAGGATTTGTGCGGTTTGACCGTTGGGCACCTGCGGAACAAGGTTCTCCATCACAGCGCTTATCGCCCTTTGCGATCGGAGGCGGAACGGTGCGTTGATAATGAACTCGAGGTGATGTACCGTGCAAAGCGTGTGTTTCGGATCGGTACCTTCGAGGAATTCCAAGCGGGAGCCGTATAGCCCGCGCACACAGCCGCCACGCTGCCGCGTCACGGCTCTTGCGGGGCGAGGTCCGCGCAGCCTTGCGTGCAGCTGATGCGCAAGCCGTTCGGTCACAGAGAACATCATGAAAAGGACAGTACCTAAAACGATTCTTGATCTCGTGGAGCGATTCGGCCTGCACGGCAAATCCTACACCTCCTCCGAATACAACGAAACCCAGGTCCGCCGGGAATTCATTGACCCGATGTTCAAAGCTCTCGGGTGGGACATTGACAACGAGAAGGGCT
>CAZYCB010000266.1:0-1818 GCA_964645735.1 uncultured bacterium
TACTTCACGAGCGACTACCAGGGCGCGAACCCGCTCTACAAGATCGACATTTCGTCGAGGAAGATCGTGCGTCTCGTCGATCTTCGCGCAATCGACTCGTTCGATGTTTCGCCCGACGGCCGCTCCGTCGTCGTCTCCCGCCGGTCGGTCGGCGAACCGCGCGAGATCTGGACGTGCGCCGCGAACGGCAGATCGGCCAGGCGTCTCACCACGTTCAACAAAGCGGTGGAGGACGAGGTCGACATCCGTCCCGCCGAGGAAATGTGGATCGACTCGCCGACGGGACGCAAGATCCATACGTTCGTCGTGAAACCCCACGGCTTCGACCCGTCGAAGAAGTATCCGCTCGTCTTGAACGTCCACGGCGGCCCTCAGCAGCAGTGGATGGACGCCTTCCGCGGGGATTGGCAGGTGTATCCGGGGTGCGGGTACGTCGTCGCTTTTCCCAACCCCCACGGATCCACGGGATACGGGCAGGAATTCACGCACGCGATCTCGCGCGACTGGGGCGGCAAGGTGTACGAGGATGTCATGGCCGTCGCGGATTACATGGCTTCACTCCCATGGATCGATGGGGACCGCATGGGCGCGATGGGGTGGTCGTACGGCGGCTATATGATGATGTGGCTCGCGGGACACACGGATCGTTTCAAGTGCCTCGCGTCGATGATGGGGTCCTATAACCTCGCATCGATGTGGGGCGCGACGGAAGAGCTTTGGTTTCCCCAGTACGATCTCGGCGGCGCGCCGTGGGAGTCCGACGACTACGTGAAATGGTCGCCTCAGTTCTCCGCCGACAAGTTCAAGACGCCGACTCTCGTCATCACCGGCGAAAAGGATTTCCGCATCCCGTACACGGAGAGCCTCCAGTTCTTCACGGCGCTTCGCAAGAAAGGCGTGCCGGCGCGTCTCATCGTTTTCGAAAACGACGGTCACTGGCCGAACGTGGTGAAATCGATGCCGCTCTACTACGACGCGCATCTCGATTGGTTCCACACGTATCTTGGCGGCGATCCGGCGCCGTACGACGTGAAGCAACTGGTGAGAAACCGCGGGTTCGAGAAGAAGGAGTGAAAGCAGTAGGGCGGGCGGAGACAGTGTCCGCCCGCCATCTCCGGTCGGTTTCCTACGCCTTAGCCGCTGCTGTCTCGAGCTGCGACGTGCACGCCGGGCAGCGCGTGGCCTGGAACGGCACCGTCGACAGACAGAACGGGCATTTCTTTTCTGTCGGATCGCCCGGCTTCGGTTTCTCCTTGCTGAACTGCGCCTCGAACTTGGCTTCCATCCGGTTGATCGAACGCACGATCATGAACATTGCGAAGCCTACGATGACGAAGGCGACGACGGCGTTGAGAAAGACGCCGTAGTTGACCGTAACCGCGCCCGCCGCCTTGGCCAGCGGGAGCGTGGCGTACGGACCGGCTTGGGCTCCCTCTTTGACGACAATGAAAAGGTTCGAGAAGTCGGTCTTGCCCAGGAGCAGTCCGACGACCGGCATGAGGATGTCGTCCACGAGCGACTTCACGATCGTCGTGAACGCCGCGCCCAGGACGAAGCCGACGGCGAGGTCCATGACGCTGCCTCGCATGATGAACTTTCTGAATTCGGCGAACATGATTGTACCGACTCCTTTCGGTTGCAGCCCCTGCCCCTGAGATCTCAGCTCGTCACGAAAGCCTAGGACGAGAGCTTTTCGGCGGACAAGACATATTTCCACGGCCCGAGGGCCGCCGTCAGGACCGGTTCCAACGAACCGCTGCTCGTCCGGAGTCGAAGCTGTGCTCGTTTTCTCCCGCCGCCGGCTGTTAAACTCTCGTC
>CAZYCB010000267.1:0-2660 GCA_964645735.1 uncultured bacterium
CGCTCCCGCTTGCACGCCCGCGCTCTCTTCAGAAGAAAATCGTAGGCGTTGACGATTTCCGCGTTGCTCGGGAGGGGGGCCGGCGTCGTTTCGATCCAGTGATTCATGAGAAGAAGCGAGCCGTCCTCGCCGCCGCGGTTCGGGGCGTTCGAAAACTCCGACGGATCCTTGAACCCGTAGGGCGTCTCCTGAAAAACGCCAATCACCGGGTGGTACCAGGGGACGCCTTCGGCGTTATTCTCCGCGAACACGAGGACGCGTTCGTCCCTCGCGATCATCTCGCGAAGCGTCGGCCACGGCGGCTCGACGCTCCCCTTGTACACGAAATCCTCGAGCCCGCTTTTCGCGACGCACGCCGCGACATCGGCCGGCGTGACCCCTTCATCCTGAATGACGACGATCACGACCTCGTTGGGGTTCGTGACGAGAAAATCGCGCATCTCCTCCAGCGACGTCACAAACCGCGTGTCGCCCAGCTCGCAGAAACCGTGGCACAAGTAGACATCGCGCTCCCCTTCCTCTTCCCCTATCAGCCGTTCGCGAATCCGCATGGCGGCCTCGACCCCTTCTTTTCCGAGCGCCGCCTCGTATTTCTTTCGCGCGTTCTCCTCGTTCTCGATGAGTGTCTTGACGCGGTCTCCCACGGGAACGCCGTAGTGGATGTCAATCAGGAAACCGCGGACCCCGTCTTCGAGTTGGCCCCGTATACCGCGCTCCTGGTTTGGAAACATCCAATCCGTGATGTCCGCGGCTGACATCGAGTTGTGCGTCGTGGCGAATGCGACCTGGTCGAGCCGCCGGTCGCAGAGGTCCGGGTGCCCGTTGCAGGCGTCGATCGACGACGTGGCCGCCACCGTTTCGTCACCACCGCGCATCAGCCAGAAAGCCCCGGCGCCCGCGATCACGAGTACCAGGGCGCCGACGACAGCCCCCGGCGGAATAGAAACGCGCTCCTTTTTCTCGAGCGTGGCGACCGCGCGTTCGACGCGCGGGACAAGCCCTACCGCCGTGGTAAACAGCTCCTGGATCCCCATGAAGAAGAGCACCCCACCGATAATTACCGCGATCACGACCACGAACTGCGCCGGATGGAACGCGACGACAACCCCGCCCACAATGAGCAACAGCCCGCGAAGAAGCCCCCAACCGGCATGAGGGTCCGGTTTCGAGACGCGACCCCAAACCGCACCCCCGTAGACCCTCAGATCGATCTTCTCCAGGAGCGAGGTGACGGCGGCGATGAGGACGAGCCCGATACCGGCGAGAATCAGCATACGAATCGCGAGGGGTCCGATGAACACCGGCCACAGACCACGAACGAGATCCGCGCCGGTCGGTGTTCGGGCAAACAACGCGGCAGCGTATCCGCCGAAGTACGCGATACCGGCGACCAGCAAGGTCGTGATCGAAAGCCCGATGCCGAATCGAAACAAGTAGTATTGCTTTTGTCGGGCGAGGAAGAGCCCGCAAGTGCCCAGCAGGAGACCGCCCGCGAAGATGCCCCACGCGCGCAGCCGCATCCGTTGTCCCGTCCGCAGCAACGCCGCAATCTTGTCCGCGAGCGTCGAGCGTTCCATCACCGTGAGCGCAACCTGGAGGCGCTCGGGCACTTTCTCCGCGATACCCGGATACATGGAGAGCGCGTTGTGAACGATCAGGCCGAGATCGGGAACCGAGAGTGTGAGATCGCGTCCCGTCTGGGAAATGAGCGTTTCGTGGGCTTCCTTGGCGGCGCGCCTCACCACCGCGCGAAAGGGCGCCGACGATACCACGTATTCGACGGCGCCGAGAAGGACGGGGCGGTACGGGGTCACGTCGCGGTGCAATTCCACGATTTGATCGACGATTTCGCCCGCCACGACCCGCGCAACGGCGGGCTGGGCCAGGCCATCGGCGACACGATTGGAGAACATCGAGGGGTTGAAGATGGCCCTCGAGCTGTACATATAGACGGTACCGACGACGACCCCAAGAACGCAGAGCGCGCCGCACAACCCGACAATCAAGCCGCGAACATGCTTCATCACCAAGCCACCATCCACGCGCCGCTCGTCAGGATCACGTCAGAGAAACGTGTGGCCGCGACCTCGCGGGTCTCGGCGATCACACGGAATCGCCCACCCGGTGTTCGTTCCGTGGGTCACGTCGTCGTACACCAAGCCTAGAATCCCACGCCTACCCCTGCGCTGATGAACGGCGTCCAATCCTCGTACGGAGACTTGTCGTCCTGCAGCACGTCGACGAGAACTTCCACGAACACCGATGCGTTCCGGCCCATCGGCTGGACGAGACCGCCACCCAGATAAAGGAACGGCACCCAGAATCGATCGACTTCGGTGTCCGAGACCTTGTACTTGTAGCTCATGTAGGCGAATTCAGCGTGGCCGTAGATGCTCCGTCGAGGGAAAACGCGGCTGAAGACGCTCGCGCCGTAATTGTGCGACGTCAGTTTTTCCGCGTACCTGTCGTCCTCGATGTATTCGTAGCCGACTTTCGCCCCGATGTGGAGTTTGGGATTCAACTTATAGCCCACGAAGGGGACGATGCTGACGCGGAAGTAATCCCCGAAGCTCAAGCCCACCGTTCCCCCGTAATACACCCTCTTCGGGCCGGATTGAGCCGCCTGCGGCGGCGCGGCAGGGGGGGGCGTCGTCGGCGCG
>CAZYCB010000268.1:0-2266 GCA_964645735.1 uncultured bacterium
TCGACGATTTCGTCGAGGCCTATCTCCACAAGTACTCGAGCCGCAACTAGGGCTTGACAACGGGAAAAACGGGAACCTAGTCTTGACCGGTCGCCGGTCGGCGAAATGCTCAGGAACACGCGAGTTGGAGGGGTGCGACGAGCCCTTCGCGGGAACGAGCGAGGATCGACCGCCGTCAGGCGGGAGGCCGAGCGAAGCGGAGCGCAGAGTTCGTCGCACCCCTCCAACTCGCGTGGAAACGGACGATCCGTCCAAGAGGAGTGACATGGAGGACTCGCACGACGCCCGAGCCGAGGGATTCGAGAAGCTCAGGGCGCTTCGGATCGACAAGCTCGACCTTCTTCGCGCGGCGGGTGTGCAGCCGTATCCGTACCGCTTCGCCGTGAGCCACCACGTCGAAGAGATCGTGGCCGCGGAGAAGGAGCTCACGGAGACGGGAGCGGTGGTAGCTCTCGCCGGGCGGATGATGGCGATGCGCGAGCACGGAAAGACGACGTTCGGACACGTCGAGGACAGGACGGGCCGCCTGCAGTTCTACGTGCGGCAGGACGCTGTGGGAGAAGCGGCGTACGGGCACCTCAAGCTCGTCGAAGTGGGAGACATACTCGGGGTGACGGGGACGGTGTTCCGGACGAAAACGAACGAACTCACCGTGAGGGTCGCCGAGTTCTCCGTTCTCTCCAAGGCGCTGAGACCGCTTCCCGAGAAGTGGCACGGCCTGCAGGATAAAGAGATCCGATACCGGCAGCGCTACGTCGATCTCATCGTCAACTCCGAGGTGCGCGGGGTGTTTCTCACGCGGTCGCGGCTCATCGGCGTCTTGAGGCAGTACCTCATCGGCCGCGGATACCTCGAAGTCGAGACTCCGATCCTCCAGCCGATCTACGGCGGAGCCGCGGCGCGACCATTTCTAACGCATCACAACGCTCTCGACATCGACCTGTACCTCCGTATCGCAGACGAACTCTATTTGAAGCGGCTTCTCGTGGGAGGTCTCGAGAAGGTGTTCGAATTCTCCAAGGACTTCCGCAACGAAGGGATCGACAGGTCTCACAATCCCGAGTTCACGATGATGGAGTGCTATTCGGCGTACGAGGATTACATGGATTACATGGGCATGGTCGAGGATATGATGCGCGTCGTCGCCGGCGAGCTCACCAAGGACGGCAAACTCGTTTACGCGGGCGAGGAGATCGATTTCAACCGGCCGTGGGACCGAGTCCGGTTTTTCGACGCTTTGGAGAAGGCGACGGGACGGGATTTTCGCGGGATGAACGAGGCGGACATCCTGGATGCTGCCTCGAAGCTCAAAATCGATCTGGCGAAAGTCACCTCTCCGGCGAGAGGGCTCGACCTCATCTTCGGCGAGGCGGTGGAGCCCGCGCTCGTTCAGCCGACGTTCGTCTACGATTACCCGAAGGCCCTCTCCCCGCTGGCGAAGGACCACCGCTCCATCGAGGGGCTCGTCGAGCGTTTCGAGCCTTTCATCGGCGGCTTCGAGGTGGGCAACGCCTTCTCTGAGTTGAACGACCCCCTGGAGCAGAGAGCCCGGTTCGAGGAGCAGGCCTTGATGAGAAAGAGGGGCGACGAAGAGGCGCACGTCGTCGACGAGGATTACCTCCGTGCCCTCGAGTACGGAATGCCCCCGGCGGCGGGGTTGGGGATCGGGGTGGATCGCCTCACGATGATTTTCACCGACACTCGGTCGATACGCGACGTTCTCTTTTTCCCCCAGATGAGGCCTGAGTAGGGCCGCGGCAATGAACTATCCATTTTTCATCGCCAAGAGGTATCTCGGGACCAAGCGGCGTTCGGCGCTGGTGTCGCGCATCACGACGATCGCTGTCGGCGGAGTGTTCGTGGGAGTGATGACGCTCGTCATCGTCCTTTCCGTGATCAACGGCTTCGAGACAGAGCTTCGCCAGCGAATCGTCGCCTTCAACACGAACGTCATCGTGTACGTGCGAAACGAGGAGGCGTGGGCGCACGCGGACACGCTGGCGGATGATCTCCTTGCCCAGCGGCACGTCGAAGCCGTCGCTCCCTTCGTGCGGTCGGAGGCGCTTCTCGCCTACGAGGTCATTCCCGGACGCAGGACCCGGATCTCCGGCGTCGTCGTGAAGGGAATCGATCTGGCGAAGGAGGCGCTCGTGTCGAGCGTGATCGACAGCATCAAACCTCCGATCGAATCCTTCGATACGAAGTTCTTCGAGGACAAGGAGCCCCATTCGGGCGTCGTCCTGGGACTCGACCTCGCGCTCGACCT
>CAZYCB010000269.1:0-2269 GCA_964645735.1 uncultured bacterium
GTTCCCATCGCGTATTTCTTTGACCGCCTCGTCGACGCTGCAAAAGTTGCTCATCGTTTCACCTCTGGAAACCGTGTCTCGCGTTTCTCTCATCGCTGCGATTTGTTCGGCTGCTGTTTTTCGTCACGCCTGCCGGCGTACTTTCCGAGGATATCCGTCTCGACGTTGACCTTCGTGCCCGGACGATACCCGCCCACGACGGTGCGCTCGAGCGTGTACGGGACGATGGTCACCGCGACGACTCCGCCCCTCCCGCACTCGATCACCGTGAAGCTCGTGCCGTCGATCGCGATGGATCCCTTCCGCACGATGAACTCGAGCATATCTCTCGGGACACGAACTTTGAGTATCCGGTCCTTCCCCACCCTCGCGAACGATTGGACCACGCCCACGCCATCGACATGCCCTTGGACGATGTGACCTCCGAGCAGCGACTCGGCCGTCGCCGCCGTCTCGAGGTTGACCCTCGCCCCCGTGCGGAGAGAATTAAGCGTCGTGAGCCTGAGCGTTTCGCCGACCGCCGTGAAAACGATCTCGCCCCGCGTCTCTTCCTCGATCGTCTGACACACGCCGTTCACCGAGACGCTGTCCCCCGGCGATGTCCCCTCCTCCAATCCCCGGGCGTCCACCGTGAACGATACGCCATCCGCCACGCGCTGCCGGCGGCGGATGGTGCCTACGGTTCTTATGATTCCCGTGAACATCGCACCTCTCACGACAACCGATCGAGGATGGCGCTTCGCGTTCTCTCGTTGATGAAGCTCACGACGACGTCTCCCGAGAAGAGCGACGCCCCGGCAAAGCGAGCCCCGAGATTCTCCCTCCCGACGGCGCGGTCGGCAAGCCCCACCCCTTCGGGTCCGAAAAGCGCTGGCGATATGAAAAGGAACATCCCGTCCCACACACCCGCCTCTGCAAAGCTCGTGAAAACCTTCCGCCCGCCCTCGACGAGAACGCTCGACACGCCGCGCTCATGGAGCCCGGCGACAGCGGCGGCGACGTCGATCGCCGATTCCTTCGTCGTGCATCGTATGACACGGGCCCCCGCCCGCACGAGCGCTGCTTCTCTATCGTGGGACGCCCTCTCGGAGGTCACGATCACCGCGCGCCGCCGATCGAGCCACGGATGCGCGTCGGGGAACTTCAAACCACCATCGATCACGATCGGAACCGGCGGATCCACGGATTCGAGCAGCCGGCAGTCGAGCCTCGGCGAGTCGGCGGTGAACGTATCGATGCCGATGAGCACGCCGTCGTGAACCGCTCTCAACCGGTGAACCATCCGCCGCGCTTCGACTCCCGTGATCTCGTCCCGCTTTCCGGGGCGCGATGCGATCTTGCCGTCCAGGGTGAGGGCGATCTTGAGTGTGACCGTCGGCCCAAGGCCGAGTTTGGCTTTGAAATACGCCAGGTTCAAGAGGAGCGCCCTTTCCGCTCGCGTTCCGACATCGACGCGGATCCCGCGTTCGCGCAGCATTCGGACGCCCCGTCCGTTGACGCGCTCATCGGGGTCCAGCGTGGGAATCACCACGCGGCTGACACCGCTCGAAATCATTTGATTGACGCAAGGGGGCGTGTTCCCCACGTGCGCGCACGGTTCGAGCGTCACGTAGAGCGTGCTCCCGCGGGCCGATTCCCCGGCTCTTTCGAGGGCGATCGTCTCGGCGTGGTCTTCGCCGTACTTCGCGTGGTAGCCCTCCCCGAGAATCTTCCCGTCTTTCACCACGAGCGCGCCAACGAGAGGATTCGGCTGGGTTTTCCCAGCGGCCATCCACGCCAGATCGATGGCACGATCGACGAAGAAATCGTCGACGGAATACTCGCCGTTCGTACCGACCGACGCGAGCGCACGCTCATCGATATCCGAAAGCGGACGCGACTTGTCTCGATGCGCCTCACACACGGGCCATTCTCCCGTTCCCATCGCGAAAGTGCTCAAACCAGGTTTTTCTCGGGGGTCACTCGACAGCGGGGAGAAAACGACACGGCGCGGGACGACCGCCCCGCGGATATCGGCAATTCGAGCCGCACCTTCTCCCATCCAGACTGTGACTGTCGGCTCCGGGATTCCACCGGATCAATGGATTTCTCCACTCGCGGGCTTTCACCGCCGGTGGGGACTTGCACCCCGCCCCGAAGGTTGTCTCGGCTCATATATTACGTGATTTCTGCTACTTGTCAAGCCGCATCCCGGTTCGGTACTGACGCGCCTGGGGGTGCGCTGGAGGGTGGCCGCGAGCCCTTAGCGGGAGCGACCGAGGATCGCCCG
>CAZYCB010000270.1:0-7301 GCA_964645735.1 uncultured bacterium
CGTTCTGGCCACCCTCAGCTGGTTCGTTCGCGAGTATCAGAAAGTTTACACGCATATCCGCACCGAACTGCACACCGGAGTCGAAGAGGACGAGATTCCGGACGCCCTGAAAATTGTCGTGTTCAGGATCGTGCAGGAGGCACTCAACAACGTCGCCAAACACAGCCGGGCCGATACCGCACACGTCTCGCTCGGAATGAACGAGGAGATCATCGAGCTCGTAATCGAGGACAACGGTGCGGGCTTCGACGCCGACAACACGGGGACCGGGCTGGGGCTTACGAGCATGAGGGAACGGGCAGAGCTTTCCCGCGGAACCTGCGAGATCCGATCCGGGCTTGGCAAGGGGACGAGAGTCCGAGCCGCGTGGCTGGCGGTTCGATGAGCGCGGACGGTCCGCGATACGACCGCGCACGTCGCGAACGGCCGATCGGCGCGCCGGCGTTTTTTTTCGCTCACGCGTCCTCTTCGTCGTGTTTCGTCCGGTTCGCGCTCCTCTTGCTCTCTCCCCTGCCCGCGTGATCCTCCGACACAAGCCCTTTCTCCACGGCGAGTGCCGTCAACGCCTGTACGTTGTGGAGGTTCAGTTTCTCCATGAGATTGGCGCGGTGCTTCTCCGCCGTCTTCACGCTGATGCCGAGTTCCTCGGCGATCTCCTTGTTCCTGTACCCACCGGCGACGAGCGTCAGCACTTCGCGCTCCCGGCTGGTAAGCGTGTCCCAACTCGTACGGGTTTTGAGCGTTTTCCGTCCCTCGAGGTAACCCTCCAGTACCTTGTCCGATATTCCGGGGCTGATGTACTGCTTGCCGCTCAATACGTATTTCACGGCCATGAGCAGTTCCGCATACGTGGAGTCCTTCAATAGATAACCGTCGGCCCCAGCCTGGAGCGTGGCGAGAATGTACTCCTCGGTCTTGTGAACCGTCAGCACGAGGATTTTGGTCCCGGGAGAGCGTTTCTTGATCTCTCTGACAGCGTCGACCCCGTTCATCCTCGGCATGGAGAGGTCCGTCAGGAGGAGATCGGGTTTCAACCTGTCGACGCACTCGATCGCCTCGCGGCCGTCTTCAGCCTCGCCGACAACCTCGAAGTCCGGGTTCGACGACAGAAGAGACCGCACGCCTTCACGGAGGATCGTGTGATCTTCAGCAACGACGATTCGATACTTGGGCGGCATGCCGGATACTCCATCGATAACTGCGCTCGGCTCCGCGGCAACGCGGCTTCCACACTCTATCCAGGTAACACCCCCGCCGCCGAGAGTAAAGCGGAATGATCGCAAGGAGAACGCCCCTCGGCGGCGAAAACCGCCGGGGAATACGCAGTTTTTCATCCGCAAATACGGTCTTCACCCCATTGGTTGCCTGGGCGCGACGCGAGATATTTGTCGCGAGTGCCTCTGAACATCCGAGTGCTTGGGGGGCACCCAGTATAAATGAGGTGGAAGGGTCGGCGACAGGCGGCGTGTGAGCGCGTCTCGACCGCTCTTCCTGCTTTTTTTGCCCGGTCATTGGATGATTCGCAGAAGCTTCGTCAACCGGCTTCTCGCCCTGAAAGGAGATGCGATGAACAGACGAAGAACGTTGGTCACGCTCAGCGTGCTGCTGTTTGTCGGCGTAGCATTGAACGTCCTGCCGGTTCAGGGACAGTATCCCGGATCCGGTCAGGTACCCCTGGCTCCCGGCTCGATACCGAAATTCGTCGACCCGCTTCCCCACTTCGCCTACCCAGGCCTAAGAGTAGATGCCACGGCTCCGGGGACTCCGCTTACGGTGGAGGCGTTGCCGGTCGACGAGCAATCGCTTTCGACAGGTACGATTCTCCCGAACGGCACCGTCGTCTCGCCGACGGCCGGACTCACGCACGTCTGGGGTTACCGGGTGTCGAACGGCACGGTCACGAGAGGTCCGCTCTGGCCGGGCTTCACGGTGGAGGCAAGAAGAGGGGTTCCTTTGAACGTTCTCTACCTCAATGGACTCGACGAGAGCTACGACGCCGTGAATATCGCGGTCGATCAGACGCTTCACTGGGCCATGACCCACATGGGGGGCATGGACGACATGACGCCGTACACGGGTCCCGTGCCGGTGGCCTATCACCTCCACGGCGGCGAGGTGCCCGCGTGGTCGGACGGCGGTCCCGATTCGTGGTTCACGCCGGGTGGAATGATGGCGGGCGCGTCCGCATTGACGAACGTATACCGCTACCCGAACACACAGGAAGGCGCCACGCTCTGGTTCCACGATCACGCGCTCGGAGCGACGCGCACGAACGTGTACGCCGGTCTGGCGGCGTTCTATTTTCTGAGAGATGCTGCCGAGGACGCCCTCCATCTGCCCGGTTGGTCTGGGGACGGATTGGTCCAGGAGAAGGACCGGGTCACCGGCCTCGATCACGGAGTTCCGTATCTTCCGGAGATCGAAATCGCGCTCCAGGACCGTATGTTCGACCAGAACGGCCAGCTCTACTTCCCCACTGTCGCTCCGAATCCGATGGACCACCCATTCTGGGCACCCGAGTTTTTCGGGAACATCATGACGGTCAATTCGAAGACCTGGCCGTACTTGAGCGTCGGGCCTCGCAAGTACCGTTTCCGTTTGCTCGGCGGCTCGAACGCGCGGTTCTACGACCTGTATCTTCAGGATATGGTCACGGGCGCTTTCGGCCCGCCCATCCAAGTGATCGGCACCGACGGCGGGCTGCTCGATACACCGGTCACACTCGACCCGGCCCTCGCGCAACGACTCCTCATCGCCCCCGGCGAACGTTATGACCTCGTGATCGATTTCGGTGCGGTTCCCAACCCCAATCCGGCGGTCCCGCAGGTGTGGACCTTGATCAACAAGGCCAACGGGCCGTTTCCGAAGGGATCCGCTCCGAAGCCAGCCGAAGTCGGCCGGATCATGCAGTTTGTCGTGAACGGCGCGCTCGTTGGAACGGACAACAGCGTGGTGACCGGGCGGACGACACCTCTCGAGAAGTTGGCGAACTTCGCGACGGGTCAGCCTGCCGTGCCGGTTGCCAAACGCCGTCAGATCACGCTCAACGAAGTGATGGGAATGGGCGGCCCGCTCGAGGTGCTCGTCAACAACACTAAGTGGACCGGCGATTCGACACGGCCGTACGACGACTTTACGGCCAACCCATCCGGTTTGAACGGGGACCTCTACAGCGAGCTCCCCACCGAAGGTGAGACGGAGGTCTGGCAGATCATCAACCTGACCGCCGATGCGCACCCCATCCATCTCCACCTGGTGCAGTATCAGTTGCTGAGCCGTCAGAAGTTCAGCGTGACCCAGTACAACAAGCGATACGACAAAGCCTTCGTCGCCGCAGGGTTCCCTCTGGGTTACCATGGCGGTTGGGGTCCCCCGCTCCACTACACGACGGGCAAGGATCCGAACGGCCAGCCGTGGACGACGTTCCTGGGGGGCAACCCCGACGTGACGCCTTTCCTCACGGGAAAGGCCACCCCGGCCCTTCCGCAGGAACGCGGATGGAAGGATACGTTCATCATGTACCCGGGTGAAGTGACGACCGTGATCGTCCGGTGGGCTCCGCAGGATGCGATCGCTTCCGGAGAAAACTACTTCGAGTTCGACCCGAGCGGCGGCGGCGGATACGTCTGGCACTGCCACATCGTTGACCACGAGGACAACGAGATGATGCGGCCGACGTACGTGTACGCCTCTCCCTCGGCGCCCGGCGGCCGTCTCGATGCCCCGGTCTATGCGGGATATCTCGCCAACCATCCGGACGGCGGAGCTCTCGCGCTCGAGGCGGCGAGCGGTTCGTTCGGCCCATCCCGGGGGCCGTCGAATCCGGAGCCCGCACTCGAGGCGGCCAATCTGCCGAAGACATTCAGTCTCGGGCAGAACTACCCCAACCCGTTCAACCCGACGACGCAGATCCGGTTCACGCTGCCGGAAAACAGCGCCGTGAAGCTGGCGGTATACAACGCCGCGGGGCAGCGCGTGGCGACGCTGATCGACGGCGACGTCCCGGCGGGGTATCACACGGTCAATCTCGATGCGGGCAACCTGGCGAGCGGTGTGTACTTCTACAAGCTCACGTCCGCCAAGTTCACCGAGATGAAAAAGATGGTGCTTTTGAAGTAGCGGCCTCGGTGAGTCATTCGTGACCGCCAAGAAACGGCTGCCGCTCGTGAGATCGACGCGGCAGCCGTTTTCTTTTCGCGCGAAGTTCCTCGCGGGCTCACGGCGCGAGAATTCCCTGCACCCTCTTCAGACCCGCCTCGGCCACGAGGCGGTCGCGCCTCGCGCGGGCGAGGTTCACCCGGGCGGACATCAAGTTGAGCAGTGCGTCTTCGACCTCGAGCTGTATCTTGGCGCCGAGCTCGTACCCTGCCTCCGCCATGGTGAGGAGGCGCCCGGCCTGCTCGACCGTACCGGCAATCGCCGCCTCGATCTCACGCGCTTCGACGACATCGTGCAGGGCGGTGCGGACTTCGAGAGCGATCTGATCCCGAAGCGATGCTTCGCTGTTCTCGATCGTTCGCAGATCGCTCCTCGCCTGGGCCACCTTGCCGTTCGTGCGCATTCCGTCGAAGATGGGAAACGACAGGTTCAATCCGAGGCTCCAGAATTCGCCGTCCGCGGTCATTCCCCCGAGATCGTACTGGCGCCAGCCGTAGCCTCCGACGAAGTCGAGACGCGGCTTGTTACCCGCGGAGTATATTTTGATGATGTCGCGGGCCACGGCCATCTGATGAGCCATCGAGGAAATCTCCGGCCGATGCGCGAGCGCCGTGGAGAGTGCGGATTCGTAATCCGGAGGCAACGAGGACGGATCGGCTGGCGTCAGCTCGCCCACGGCCTCCACCTCGCCTGTCTCCATCGCGAGCAGAAAACGCAGACGGTCGCGTGCGGTGTGCACGGCGTTCGACGCGCGGATCAGCTCGGGCCTCGCGTTCTCCACAGCGACCTGGGCGGCGAGAACATCGTAATCCGTCGCCGTGCCCTCGAGCTGCTTTCGTCTGGCCTCCTCGAGATGACGTTCCTTCTGCACGAGGTTCTGTGTCGCGATTTCCTTGACGTCGCGCGTGAGTATCGCGTTGTAAAACGCCTGCGTGACTTCGAACACGACGTCCTGCCGCGCACGTTCGATCCGGTCGTCGGCCTCCGTGATCGCCTCGCGCGCTCCGTGTATGGCCGCTCCGATCTGTCCCCATGTGAAGATCGCTTGCGAAAGACCGGCTTGCGCCGTCCACACATCCTGCTGCGCGGGAAAGAGTCCCTGGAAAAAAGCCTGCTGGCTCTCGTCGCGCTGGCGCACTCCGCTCCCATCGAGGGAGAGATGCGGAAACGCCGCCGCCCTTTCCTCGACATAGCGGCCGCGTACCCAGTGCCGGTACTCCCCGGCGTTCTTCAGGTCCCGGTTCTGCCGGATCGCGATGTCGAGCGCGTCGGCGATCGTGAGGTTGAGCGTGTCGCCGCTCGCTAGCGGCGCCGTCGTGTCGATTCTCGAATTGGCCGCCGCGACGCCCGCCGCCGTGTCCGTTGCCTCATAGGCCGATGCCTCGGCCGATACACGAGCCGCAGCATTCGCCGTCACAGGTCCTCCGACGGCGAGGAGAAGCGCCACGATTCCGGCGGTGATCGCTCCGCCGGAAGTCCGCGGAGAGACCGCAGTGCCAGCCACACGCTTCGGCTGGGCACCCTCTTCCACGTCAGCCTCCGTCGCCGGCGCGGCGCGCTTGCGCCTTCGCGCAACGAGGTCGTCGAGGATCGAATACATGACGGGGACGACGATGAGCGTGAGCATCGTCGATGTGATGAGCCCGCCGATGACGGCCCGTCCCATCGGCGCGCGAAACTCGGCACCCGAGCCGATCGCGAGAGCGGTCGGGAGCATCCCGAAGATCATGGCGAGTGTCGTCATCATGATCGGTCGTAGCCGCGTGCGGCCCGCTTCGATCTGCGCGGCCCGCCGCTCGTAGCCGCGCCGTCGAAGTGTCTTCGTGTAGTCGACGAGAAGGATCGCGTTCTTGGTCACGAGCCCCATCAGCATGATGAGCCCGATGAGCGAGATGATGCTCACGTGATCCCCCGTGAGGAGAAGCATCGCGGCCATTCCGACGATGGCGAGCGGCAGTGAGAGCATGATCGAAAACGGATCGATGAACGACTCGAACTGCGCGGCGAGGATGAGGTACACCATGATCACGGCGAGGATGAGCGCCTCGGCCATGAACTTGAAGGATTCCTCCATGATCTCGGTGTCGCCGCCCAGGACCACGCGGTAGCCTGGCGCGAGATCGAGCTTTGCAGCGGCCTCCCGCGCGGCCTTGGCGGCCGTGCCGAGTGGCAGACCCTCGAGGTTCGCCGACACGGAAACCTCGCGGGAGAGGTCCTGGCGGATGATCTGCGAGGGAGTCGTCGCGATCTCGTGGTGCACGAGGTCGCCGAGGGGAACGAGCCGGGATCCTTCTGCCCCACCTCCGACGGAGAGCCTGAGCGCTTCGACCTGAGAGACATCCGTGCGGAGCGCCTCCGGAAGGCGAATGCGAACGGGAACGGCGTCTCCGTCAGCCTCTTCGTACGTCGTCACGGCCTGGCCGCCCACGAGAGCGGAGAGCGTCTGCACGATCCGACCGGAGTTGACACCCGCGTCTGCCGCGCGCGACCGGTCGACGACAAGGCGGTACTCCGGTGTCTCTGTCTCGAGCGATGACTCGAGATCGATGATGCCGGGCACGTTGTAGAGCGATTCCTTGAGCTCGGCCGCGTACGCTTTTAGCTGTTCGAGATCCTCGCCGCGAAGCCCCACTTGAAGCGGTTTTCCGTACCCCATCGATTCCGCTGTGACCGACGCCTGGATTCCCGGGACGTCCTGGAGCATTCTGCGGACTTCCCTCTCAATCGCGTCCTGGCTTCGGCTGCGCTCGCCCTTGTCCACGAGTCTCACGAAAACGGCAGCGTCGCGGACAGTGCCTTCGTCGCCCGCCCCGATAGTCGCATACGTCCTCTCGACTTCGGGGAAGTTCGCCAGAACGCCGAGCACTTCGCGAAGGCGTCCCTCCGTCTCGGCGAGGGACGCGTCCGGGGCCGAAACGAACGTGACGTAGAACTCGCTCTCGTCGGACGACGGCATGAACTCGGACTCGAGGAGCCCGAACACGGCGAGGCCCGCGATGAAGGCCAGGCCGGCGATGCCCATCACGGTTTTTCGGTGGTCGAGAGCCCAGGCCACCACGCCGCGATATCGATCCGCGGTCCTGTCGAACCAGTCGTTGAAGCGATCGAGCAGGCGGGCGATGCGGCGCCGCTTCCCCGCGCGT
>CAZYCB010000271.1:0-7368 GCA_964645735.1 uncultured bacterium
ATCATTGAATGAGCCGTCGAGACGCGACGTGGGCATTCGCCAGCCCGATCGCCCCAACCCCCTGGAAGAGAAGAGTAGCGATTTCAAGGTCATCTCTGGCCCCCTGTCTATCCATCGGAAACTCCATGCGTAGACTCGAACTTTTCTCGTTTCTTGTGCTCGTCGCTTGGGTTCTCTCCCTGCCGGTCACCGCGCTCGGCTACAACAATCCTTCTCTCCGATGGAAGACGATCAAGACCGAGCACTTCGAGGTCCACTATCACGAAGGCGCTGAATGGACCGCCCACCAGGTCGCCGACGCGGCCGAAAGGGTTCACGGCGCGCTCGTCGAGCTTTACCAGTACGAGCCCGATCGGCCCGTTCATTTCATCATCAAGGACACCGACGACTACGCGAACGGCGCCACGTACTTCTACGACAACAAGATCGAGCTGTGGGCGTCCAACCTCGAGTTCGGATACCGCGGAACGACGCAGTGGATACTAAACGTCGTCACGCACGAGTACGCGCACATGGTCTCGATACAGGCGGGGATGAAGACGGGACGCCGCTTTCCCGCGTTCTACTTTCAGCTCGTCACTTTCGAAGACGAAAAAAGGCCCGACGTCCTCCAGGGTTATCCCAAAGACATCGTGACCTACCCGCTCTCGGGCCTCATCTTCCCGCCCTGGTTCGCCGAGGGAGTCTCCCAGTACCAGACGTCTGGATACAGGTACGACTGTTGGGACACGCACCGCGACATGATTCTGCGCTGCGCCGTCCTCGAAGACAAGATGCTCACCTACGACGAGATGGGTTTCTTCGGAAAGACATCCGTGGGGGGCGAGGAGGTCTACGACCACGGCTTCGGACTCGTAAACTACATCGCCTCGCAGTACGGTGAGGCATCGCTCCGCAACATCACGAAGGAATTCCGTACGCTCTACCGCATCAACGCGGAGGGCGCGTTCAAAAAGGTGACGGGGAAGAGCGGCCAGGAGCTCTACAACGATTGGAAGGAACATCTCGGACAGAGATACGAAGGTCAGACCGCGGATATCGGCCAGAACCTCGGCGAGGGCGCCGTGCTCGTCGAAGCCGGGAAGAAGAACGGTTACGTGAATGCGTGGCCCGTTTTCAGCCCCGATGGGAAGCGGATCGCGTACCTTTCCAACGAAGGCAGCGATTACGCGGGCACGGTTCTCTACCTCGTGGACCGCGACGGAAGCCACCGTAGACAACTCAAAGGGGGCGTGACCTCCCGTCCCGCCTTCTCGTCCGACGGAACGAAGATCCTCTACTCGCGAAAACACAAAATCGACCGGTACGGTTCATCCGTCAACGACCTGTTCGTCTACGATACCGTCACCAAGGACGAAAAACAGCTCACGAAGAAAGCGCGTATATCCGATCCCGATTTCTCGCCCGACGGAAGAACGATCGTCGGCGTCAAGAACTCCGACGGGACGCACCGCGTCGTGCTCGTGGACGCGGACGGGCAAAACGAAAGGGATCTCTACGCCGATGCGAAGGGGACTCAGTTCTACAATCCGCGCTTTTCGCCCGACGGCCGGCGGGTTCTCTTCGGCGTTTTCAACAGAGGAACGAGGGACATCGCTGTCGTGTCGGCGGATGGAAGCGGATTGATCTATCTTCTCCAGACACCGAACGACGAGAGGGACGTGTCGTGGACGCGGGGAGGCGAGGGAATTCTCTTCAGCTCGGACCGCACGGGAATCTTCAACGTCTACGAGCTCGATCTCGCGAGCGGAGAGGTCGCGAAGCGCACGAACGTGATCGGCGGCGCTTTCAACCCCGACGAATCCAGGGATGGGGCGCTCGTCTACAGCCGCTACAGCGGCGACGGCTACGGGATCTCGTTCGTCCACCCGGCATCGGATCCTGTCGAAACGCTGGACCGCGCGGCCTTCGAGAAACGGGATGTGAAGCCGTTCGACGAGTGCGCGTTTCTCAAGGGGTCTTCCGGAGGCGCGAGTTTTGAGGATACGTCCTCCGCCGCGCCATCTTCCTTGCGGCGCGCGGAGGACGCCGCGGCGGAGGGCGCGGAGGGAACCGCGGAAGGGGGTGCACAGGGGAACGCAGCCGAGAGCGCTCGCGACACGGTTCGAACCGAGGAGAAGTACACATCGGCGTACACGTCGTTTCAGTTCTACCCGCGTGTCGTCGTCTGGGACGGGACGCCTCGGATCGGGCTCAATCTGACGAGCGGCGAGATCCTCGACAAACAGTCGCTCCTGATCGGCGGGTCGTTTGGAACGAACAGCGAGTACGACGCCTACCTCGGGTACGAGATCCGGAACTTCTACCCGACTCTCTTCGCCGAGTTCATACTCATGCGCGAGCTTTACGACGACACGGGATCGTACGAGGAGGGCGGGAGCGTGTACGATTACGATCTCGAACTGGATTACGAGCTCTGGCAAGCCGATCTGGGCTTGAGGTTCGAGCTTTCGGAGCTGTACTCCACGGATTACTATCACCGGCTCTCGGCGTACTGGTCGCACGGGGAGTACCGCGTGGACATCGAAGGGGACCAGTATCAGGACGGCGAATACGACGCCTTCATCCAGGGAGGGTGGAAGTACTACATCGGGAACGAAGGCGTCCTCGAGTGGAAGTACAGAAAGCTGCTCAGGGCGACCGACGACGACATCAACCCGCGGAGCGGACGGGACATCACGCTGCAGTACGTCCGGTCGTTCGACCAGCTCTTCACGGGCGGCGAGTTCGAGTACGGTTTCAAACCGGTCTACGACAACCAGGACTTCGACAAGTTCACTCTCGACTGGCACGAATACGTGGGGCTCCCCTTTCTCCGCCATTCGTTGAGACTCCGGCTCTTCGCGAGCGTGATCGACCGGACGGTCGATGATTTCTTCTGGATCTACATGGGGGGGCGGGACGGGATCCGCGGATACACGTACTACAGCCTCGGCGGCAAGAAAGCGGTACTCGGCAGTCTCACCTACCGGTTTCCGATATGGAGGAACATCAACGAGCAGTTCCTGAACTTCTACTTCAGGGATCTCTACGGGGGCGTGTTCGTCGAGACGGCGAACGCGTGGAGCAGCGGCGAGTACGCGTTCGATAATCACAAGAACTCCGCCGGACTCGAGCTGCGTCTGAGCCTCGGTTCGTTCTACCTGTACCCGACGGCGATCAGCTGGGTCGCCGCGTATGCGTTCGATCCTGTCGAAAACGTTTTGCCGGGCACGCGGCCGGTGAAGATTCGCCAGGAGAAAGGGTGGAGCCACTACCTGACGATCGGGTTCGACTTCGATTTGTAGAGGTGTTCGTATGAACGAAAATCGCCGCAACAAACGTTTGCCTCACCACTATGCCGCCGCCTTTCGCGAAGCGGGGCACGCGGTCGCCGCATGGCAGCGCTCGGTGATGCTCATGCCGGTGTCGATCTTCACGACGGGAAAAGGCGCGGGCCGGAACGTGTGGAACGATCCGCTCCGGAACGTCGACTTTCGCTGGGTGCGCACCGCCGAGTCGTCGGCCCTCGTCGAAAGGCTCGCGTCGGTTCTTCTCGCGGGCCCTCTCTCCGAGGCCTCGTTCGGACCGGACATTCCGAAGGGGACGGCCTCCGTGGAAAGACTGCGGGACGCAAAGTCGCTTCTGAACTCGATTCCCCGGGGAACGCGTGGAGGGGAAAACCCCTACGAGAGCGCGCGCGGAAAGACGAACGAATTTCTCGCCGATCCCCGCGTCAGAAAGGCCGTCTGTGCGCTGGCCGCGGTCCTTCTCGAGCGCGGGACGATCCTCGGAGGAGAGGCGGCCTCGATCATCGAAGCGCACCTCGGAAAACGGCGCTCGACGTGATATAATACCGGCGAGTGAACGCTCGAGGTGTCGAACGCGGAGGGTTGCCCATGCGAAACGGATGGTTTCTGCCGGTTCTGGTGCTGCTCGTCGCGGCGCCGTTGGTCTCCTGCGACGACGACGACCCCGTCGCCCCGAAGCCCCAATACAAGTCCCTCTCCGGACCGCGGGACAACGTCCTCTTCAACCTGCAGAAGGCCTGGAACGAGCGGAACATCGATCGGTACGACGAACTTCTCGATATGAGCTTCCTTTTCTTCTTCTCGCAGGCAGATATCGACCGAGGATACGTCGACCGCGTCTATTGGGGACGTGCGCGAGATCTCAGCGCGACAAAGAACGTGTTCGATCCCAATTTCAGCAAACCGCACATCGACCCGGTAGACGATATCGATCTCGTGCTCGCGTACGTGACTGGCGACGACGAGTGGACACCGATCACGCCCGAGGATCAAGAGTACTACCGGGGCGAGACGTGGTACGAGAAGGTCGTATCGTACCGTCTGAGCGTGACGGCGGGAGACATGCAATATGTGGGGAATGACATCCAAACCTCGATCGTCGTCCGTGAGGCTAACGAGTTGGGATATGCGGATCCCATCTGGCAGATCGTTGTCTGGGAGGACGACATCGTCGCCGGCTCCGCGCTTCCACTCGCGAAGGGTCCGCGAAACGGCCTGAGCGAGGATTGCCCCTGGGGACGGCTGAAATTCATCTACTTCGAGTGAGTTTCGAACTCGCTTCGCGCGGCCTCAGGACTTCGCCCCCACGAGCGCCCTCTTCGTAAACGCCGCCGGGTCGATCTTGTGCTTGGCGAGCTTGTAGCGGAGCGCCCCCCGGCTCACTCCCAACAGCTTCGATGCCTTGAGGACATTGCCCTTCGTCTCCGCGAGTGTCGCCTCGATCACTTTCTTCTCGATCACATCGAGACTCACTCCCCCCGCGGGCAGGTTCACGACGAAGTCGTCGTATTCCCTCGAGAACGATATGACGTGGGGATCGGGCTTCTTCTCGATGGGCAGATCGATCTTTCGTATCACGGCGTCCTTGCAGAGGAGCACTGCCCGCTCGATCACGTTGATGAGCTCGCGGACGTTGCCCGGCCACGGGTACTCGCGAAGGAGCGTCTGCACGTCGGCCGAGAAGTGAAGGTAGGGTTTCTTGAACTTCTTCTTGTAGTAGCCGAGATAGTACGTGCTGATCATGTCGATGTCGTCCTTCCGCTCGCGCAGCGGAGGGATTCTCAGCTCGACGACGTTCAAACGGTAGAACAGATCCTCGCGGAAGCGCTTCTCTCTGACCTCTTCCCGTATGTCGCGGTTCGTGGCGGCGATGATCCGCACGTCCACCGTGATCTCCTCGTCCCCGCCGAGACGCCGCAGCCTTTTCGAATCGAAGAACTTGAGGAGCTTCGCCTGCGTTTGCGTATCGGACTCCGTGATCTCGTCGAGGAGGAGGGTCCCGTGATCGGCGAGCTCGATGAGGCCGATCTTCTGCGTCTTGGCGTCGGTGAAGGCGCCGGGCTCGTAGCCCAAGAGCTCGCTCTCGAGGAGGTTCGCCGGCATCGCGGCGCAGTTGATCTCTATGAACGGTCCGCCCGAGCGCTCGCTCGTGTCGTGGATCGTCTGGGCGAAGAGGCCCTTGCCCGTTCCCGACTCGCCGAGGAGAAGGACGGACGTGCTCGGACTTTTCGCGACGCGTTCGACGAGGGCGAGCACCTGCGCCATCGCTTCGCTTTTCCCCAGGATCTCGCCGATACGCGACGTCTTCTCGGAACTCTTGACGTATTTCTCGCGCTGCCTTCTCTTCTGTATCTGCGAAAGCATCTTGTTGAGAAGGGTGACGAACGTTGTCTCCTCGAGGGGCTTGAGAAGAAACGACCTCGCGCCCAGGCTCATGATCGTGGCATCCAACGCCTGCGTCTCCGACGGCGTGCAGAGGACGACCTGCGCTCCGGGGCAGAGCGAGCGGATCCGCGCAAGCTTCCCCCGGGCGGCGGCGACATCCGGGTCCTTGCCGAGACCGAGGATCACGACGTCGATTTTCGGGGAGCCGGCGTCGATCTCTACCGCCTCGACGATGCGGACGGGAAAAGCGATCTTTTTGGTCAAGTCTCTGACGTGCTGGGTCTCGTAGTCGCTCGTCTCGATGATGTGTATTGCAAATTCCATGTGACCCTCGAATTCCGTCGGTTCCTCAAGGGGAGAGTTGGAGCTGCTCTGTCCTCGTGTTTCCCTATGGCTCCTCGTGCGCGGCCCGCGCCGGATAGCTCGCGGTTTCGTGCAAGTCCTGTGCCCCTGGAAGGTAAGCTGAAGGGTGAGGTGTCCGCAGCGAGCAGGAACGACGGCTGCCCCCAAACGGCGGCGCAGCCCGCGGTGTGCGGGGTTCGAGAGCGGACGCGGGATAGTTCTTGCGCCTTCGCCTGAGCGCCCATACCATTGTCGCCGTCAGCTGGTTTCGACGAGACCTCTACAGGAAGAGAGCCCTATGAGAAAACTCGAGTGCTCGCGATGGAGAAGAGCGCCGCGGCGCGTTCTCGTTCTCTCGTTCGCCGTGGCCGGATTCCTCGGCCTTTCCTCGTGCGGTTCCGACGAGTCGCCGACGGATGTCGAGGTCAAGAAGCCGACGATCACGTCGCTGAGCGACTCGGTGCTCTCCCCCGGGGACACGCTCGTGATCAACGGAGCCGATTTCGCCACGCCGGCGTCGGGCAACACGGTGATTTTCAACAATACGTTGGGCGCCGCCTCGCCCATTTCGGCGACGAGCATGCGCCTCTGGACGGTCGTCCCGGCGAACGCCGCCTCAGGGCCGCTGCGCGTGGTGTCGAAGGGCGTGGCGAGCAACTCGGTCGCAATCGAGATCGAACGCGGCGTGGGGGATGTGTGGGTGATGGGGGGCTCGAGTTCGTACGGGTTCAAAGTGCCCTTCCCGACAGGGGCCGAGGAGTACCTCGTCGTTCCGGAATCGGCGACCTCATCGGGTGCGGCGTTCACCTTCCAGGTGATGCCGGACACGACGTCGGTCTATCCGGCACCACCTCTCGTCCCCGCACCGGAACCGCGGGGGACGGTCGATTTCGCTGCATCTTTCGAATCGTCGATTCGAGAACAGGCTCTCGATTACGCGAGAAGTCACCCGACCTCCCGGCGAGGGGAGATCGCGATCACTCGCGCTTCGGGGCCGGCGCCCACGACGGACCAGTTCTTCGTCCTCAAGTGCAATTGCTCGGTCTCCTCGCCGTCGAGTTACGCGACGGTCACTGCCGCGCTCCAGTACGAAGGTTCGAACTGCCTGATATACGAAGACGTGAACCGCCCGTCCGGCGGCTTCACGCCGGTGGAATACGAAGCGTTCGGCGTCCAGTTCGACACCGGCATTTTCCGCGAGGATACCCTAAAGTTCGGTCCGCCGACGGACATCGATCACAACGGAAAGACGATTATCCTCTACACACCTGTGGTGAACGATCTCACACCGGACGGCCAGGCAGTGAACGGCTTCATCGGCGGATTCGCGCTCATCACCGATCTCGCGCCC
>CAZYCB010000272.1:0-4403 GCA_964645735.1 uncultured bacterium
GAGCTTCTCAAGGGCGCTGTGAGGGCGCGGCTCAACATGCTCATCTCCGGCGGTACGGGCTCGGGTAAGACGACGCTCTTGAACGCGCTCTCCGCGTTCATACCGATTGAGGAACGCGTCGTCAGCATCGAAGACGCCGCCGAGCTCCAGCTCCTCCAGCCCCACGTGGTGCGTCTGGAAACCCGCCCGCCGAACATCGAGGGAACGGGCGAGGTGACGCAGAGAGACCTCGTACGGAACGCGCTTCGTATGCGTCCCGACCGGATCATCGTGGGCGAGGTCCGAGGACAAGAGGTTATGGACATGCTCCAGGCGATGAATACGGGTCACGACGGATCACTCACCACGGTTCACGCGAACAATCCCAGGGACGCCCTCCATCGTCTGGAAACACTGATGCTTTTGAGCGGCGTCGCTCTCCCTCCGATGGCGATGAGGGAGCAGATCAGCGCCGGCCTCGACGCCGTGGTCCACGTGTCGCGTCTCGCGGACGGCACTCGCCGTGTGGTGAACGTTTCGGAGATCGTCGGCATGGAAGGCGACATCGTCTCCATGCAGGACATCTTCGTCTTCAAGAAGATGGGGATCTCCGAGGACGGCAAGGTGCTCGGGCGCTACGAAGCGACAGGGATCAGGCCCAAGTTTGCCGACAATCTGGAAGTCAGCGGAGTGAGCGTGCCGGCCTCCCTCTTCCATGAAGGCCAGGTGATCTGATGAACACCCAACTCCTCATTCCGAGCATCGGCGCCGCTCTGGCCGTCGTGTGCTTTGCGATGGGTCTGTTGTTCGTCGCCAGAGCCCAGGCCAACAAGCGCGTGCGCGAAAGGCTCCAGGACGTAATCCTCGTCGGCGAAGGCGACACGGGAGCACGTTCGGTGATTCTGCGCGACCTGCAGCTCTCCAGTTTGCCGTTTTTCAACGATCTGCTGAAGAGCGCCAGGTGGGCGCAGAAACTGGACAACCTCCTCGTGCAGGGCGATATCTCGATGCGCCTCGGAGCGTTCCTCCTCCTCATGGCGGTTTTGGGCGCTGCCGGGTTCACCGCGATGATCGTGGTTTTTCACCGGGCGCTTCTCGCCCTCCCCGTGGGGATTGTCGCCGCGTGGGCGCCGCTTCTCTACGCGCGGCAGAGAAGATTCAAGCGCATCAGAAAGTTCGAAGAGCAGTTTCCCGACGCGCTCGACATGCTCAACAGGGCCCTCCGGGCCGGGCTGGCGTTGAACGGGGCGATTCAGATCGTCGCCGACGAGTCGCCGGACCCGGTGGCGAAGGAGTTCAGAGTGCTCTTCGAGGAAAACAGGCTCGGTCTGGACATGAAAGAGGCATTGAAAAAGCTCGCGGGGCGCGTCGACAGCACGGAGCTGCATCTCTTCGTCACCGCGGTAATCCTTCAGCGCGAAACCGGCGGTAATCTCGCAGAGATTCTCGAGAGAACCGCTCTCATCATCAGGGACCGGTTCCGGATCCTCGGCGACATCAGGACACTGACCGCTCAGGCGCGTCTATCCGGCTTCATCCTCACCGTTCTTCCCATCGTGATGGCGGTGTTGATCTACTTCGTCGCGCCGGAGTACCTGAAAGGTCTCGTGGCCGACCAGGCCGGCCGGCTGCTGATCGCTGCGGCGGTCGCACTCCAGGTGATCGGTTTCCTCGTCATTAGGCGTATTATCGACATAAAGGTGTAGGTTTCATGGCTCTCTACATAATTCCCATTCTTACCGCATTGGCGCTGCTCGCCATCTCGGCGGCGATCTACCACTTCCACGCCAGCAACCGCGACGTGCCCGATCGTTTGAAGAGGGTCGTCGATGGGGAAGCGGCGCCCGAGCGTTTCGTGGATCCGATGGAGTCGAATCTGCCGCTGCCGCTTCGGTTCGTGGCATTTCTCGGGTGGCTCCTGCCGGGGCACATCGAATCGGAGACCCTCTACTGGGAGCTCGCCCAGGCGGGGTACAGGCACCTCGATGCACGGAAGGTCTTCTCCGGCGCGAGGGTCATCTCGACGGTCGTATTGGCACTCGGAGCGATGATCGGTGCGTGGGCGCTGCATCGCTCGCCGCAAGAGATACTCGTGCTCACGCTGGTCGGCGTTCTCGTTGGCTTCTATCTGCCGATGATGGTCGTGAGGTCGAAGCAGTCCAAGCGGCAGCGGGAGATCACGCTCGCGCTGCCCGACGCGCTCGACCTGCTCGTGATCTGCGTCGAGGCCGGTCAGGGCTTGAATGCCGCTCTTCTGAAGGTTGGCCGCGAGAGCGAGCTCCAGGCGAACTCGCTCGCCGAGGAACTGAGACAGATAAACAATGAGATGCGCGCAGGCGTGACCAGGATCCAGGCGCTCCGGAACTTCTCCTTGCGCACGGGCGTGGACGAGGTTCGGGCGCTGGTGGCCGTAATGATTCAGAGCGACCGGTTCGGGACGAGCGTGGCCCAGGCGCTCCGGACTCACGCCGAGTCTCTCCGTGTGCGGAGACGTCAGCGGGCCGAGGAAATCGCCAGAAAAGCTCCTGTAAAACTCGTGTTTCCGCTCGTGTTCTGTATCTTCCCGGAACTCCTCGTGGTGATTCTCGCTCCGGGTATGCTGGCGCTGTTCCGGGTTCTTTCGAAAATGGCACAACATTGAGAAGGTGCGAAGGTCGGTTGTCGGATCGGTAAATTAGAGAGGAGGTCAGGAATGTCTTTCAACATGGTGCTTCTGATTCTCGGCGTTGTGTTCGGCGTCGCGTATTTCGCGAAGCGGAGCTATCGCAAGCAGAAAGAGATGAAGATGCGTGCCAAGCAACGGCAGGCATAAGCGAAGACAAAACACACGGGGCCGTGCGGGCAACCGGACGGCCCCATTCGCCGGTGTAGACGGTCGAGAAACAGCACAAGGGTTCTGCAACTGAAAGGAGACACCGTTGAACGGATGGAAGCGATTCATCCGAAGGCAGCGCGGCCAGGACATGGTCGAGTACGGCCTGTTGGCGGCGTTCCTTTCGATTGTGACCGTGAGCGCACTCATATACTTTGGTCCCGCGCTCAAACCCGCGTACTACAAGCTGCAGGACGCAGTGAGACGCGCGGCGACGGCGCACTACCCGACCCACAATGGCGGCGGCGGCCACAACAAGAGGACCCCAGGCTGATCCTCGGTTCCCGCCCATAGCTTGCCAAGAAAACAATAGAGCCCGAACGGCCCCGGTGAACGTCACCGAGGCCGTTTGCTTTTCCCGAGCGCGTCCCCGACGCGGCGCTTGCCCCCTTGTTTCGACGAGCCCCGCGTGATAGTGTCCCCGCGAGGGGCGACGGGGAGAGTGGCTCGCCTCGTTCCGGCGGACGGATAGACCGTCGAGACACGGAACGTCTCGCGTTGCCGCGGGCTGAGCGCGTGGCTGCAGCCCGACAGTCGCTTCTTAAGATACTTCAGGCATTCACCGTAACACGCTGTCGTGGAATAACTTGGAAGTTAAGCCGAAAGGAGTGGCGTGATGGTCCATTCACGCAAACAGATGCCGCGCCGGGTCCGGGTTCTCGTACGGTCGGCGGTCCTTCTTCTCACGGTCTGCGCCGCTGTGGGGACATTTCGCGCGGCGCGCGCGGCGAACAGCCGTCCTCTCATGAGATTCCCCGATGTCGGCGAGAACGCGATCGTATTCGTGTACGGGGAGGATATCTGGTCCGTTCCGACGGAGGGCGGAGTCGCCACACGGCTGACGATCCACGACGGAGAGGAGCGCTTTCCGAAATTCTCCCCGGACGGGAACTGGATCGCGTTCACGGGAGAATACGACGGCAACGGTGACGTCTACGTGATGAGCGTTCACGGCGGAGAGATCACGCGCGTGACCTTCCACCCCGGCTACGACGAGGTCGTCGGATGGCATCCGACGAAGAACAAGATCTTCTTCGCGTCCGGACGCAAGAGCTTCAGCCGTTTCACCCGACTCTTCCTCGTCTCGCCCGACGGGACGGAACTCGAAGAACTCATCATGCACGAAGCGTCAAACGGCAGCTTTTCGCCCGACGGGACCAAGATCGCGTACACGCGCGACGGGACCGAGTTCAGAACGTGGAAGAGGTACAAGGGCGGCCTGGCCCAGGACATATACCTCTTCGATTTCGCGAAGAACGAGGACGCGCGGCTGACCGACTTCGACGGAACCGACCGGATCCCCATGTGGATCGGCGACAAGATCTATTTCAACTCCGACCGCGATCGTGTGTTGAACATCTATTCGTACGACACGCGCTCCGGCGGCATCGAGCAGGTGACGCATCACACCGACTACGACGTCCGCCGGCCGAGTATGGGAGGAAACCACATTGTCTACGAGCTTGGAGGATCTCTCTGGCTCCTCGACACGGAGACCGGGGAGGGCCGCGAGGTTCCCGTCCAGATCCTCACGGACGCCCCGGAGAGGCGG